>DXBL01000257.1 GCA_019116555.1 Candidatus Pseudomonas excrementavium | reverse complement strand
CGAAAATGGCGCATGCCGGTGAACACCATGGCTATGCCGGCTTCGTCCGCCGCATCGATCACTTCCTGATCGCGCATGGAGCCACCCGGCTGGATCACCGCACGGATACCCACTGCCGCGGCGTTGTCGATACCGTCCCGGAACGGGAAGAAGGCATCGGAAGCCATGACTGCGCCCTCGACTTGCAGCCCGGCATGCTCGGCCTTGATCGCGGCGATGCGTGCGGAGTTGACCCGGCTCATCTGCCCGGCACCCACGCCGATGGTCTGGCGGTTGCTGGCGTAGACGATGGCGTTGGATTTGACGAACTTGGCTACCTTCCAGGCGAAGATCAGGTCGTGGATTTCCTGTTCGGTCGGCGCACGCTTGGTCACTACCTTGAGGTCGGCTGCGGTGATCATGCCGGTATCCCGGCTCTGTACCAGCAGGCCGCCGTTGACCCGCTTGTAATCCAGATCCTGGACCCGCTCGGCTGGCCACTGGCCGCATTCGAGCAGACGCACATTGGCCTTGGCAGCGACGACAGCGCGGGCTTCGGCACTGACGCTGGGAGCGATGATCACTTCGACGAACTGCCGCTCGACAATGGCCTTGGCGGTGTCGTCATCCAGTTCGCGGTTGAAGGCGATGATGCCGCCGAAGGCGGATTCGCTATCGGTGGCGAAGGCCAGCTCATAAGCCTTGCGGATGCCACCGTCGACTTCCGGCACCACGGCCACGCCGCAGGGGTTGGCATGCTTGACGATGACGCAGGCCGGCTTGCTGAAGCTCTTCACGCACTCCAGCGCAGCATCGGTATCGGCCACGTTGTTATAGGACAGCTCCTTGCCCTGCAACTGGGTGGCGGTGGCGATGCAGGCCTCGGCTGGCTCGGCTTCGCGATAGAAGGCGGCGCTCTGGTGGGGATTTTCCCCGTAGCGCATGTCCTGGGCCTTGATGAACTGGGTATTGAAGGTACGCGGGAAGGCGGCGCGCTCATCGGTGCTCAGGGTGTCGCGGGCCTGGTCGATGGTGCCCAGGTAGTTGGCGATCATGCCGTCATAGGCGGCAGTATGCTCGAAGGCCTTGAGCGCCAGATCGAAGCGCTGGGCATAGGTCAGACCGCCTTGCTTGAGATCGGCCAGCAGGCTGGAGTAATCGCCGGCATTGACCACGATGGCGACATCCTTGTGGTTCTTGGCTGCCGAGCGGACCATGGTCGGACCGCCGATGTCGATATTCTCGATGGCATCGGGCAGGGTGCAACCGGGCTTGGCCACGGTCGCCGCGAAGGGGTAGAGGTTGACCACCACCATGTCGATCGGCTGGATGCCGTGCTCGGCCATGACCGCGCCATCCAGGTCGCGACGACCGAGGATACCGCCATGGATCTTCGGATGCAGCGTCTTTACCCGACCGTCCATCATTTCCGGGAAGCCGGTGTAATCGGCGACTTCCACGGCGTCGATGGCATTGTCCCGCAGCAGTTTGTAAGTACCGCCGGTGGACAGGATTTCCACGCCCAGCGCACTGAGTTCGCGGGCGAAATCGACAATACCGGTCTTGTCCGAGACACTGATCAGCGCGCGGCGTACCGGCAGGCGGGTGGTTTGGTCGGTCATCTTGGATCCATATCAGGTTGGTGAAAAAACAGCTTCAAGCGGCAAGCTTCAAGCGAAAAACACAGGGTGTGCGCTCAGAGCAGCCCGTACTGTTTGAGCTTCTTGCGCAGGGTGCCGCGGTTCAGTCCCAGAACTTCCGAGGCGCGGGTCTGGTTGCCGCGCACGTAGTCCATGACGCTTTCCAGCAAGGGTGCCTCGATCTCCGCCAGCACCATGTTGTAGACGTCGGTGACATCCTGGCCATCCAGGTGCTCGAAATAGTTGCGCAGCGCCTGCTCGACACTGTCGCGCAGGGTACGGGTGTCGGCCAGGGGGTCGTTCGGGGGGCAGGACAGGTCTGCCTCGGGGGTCTCGCTCACGGGTAGGTTTCCGTCGATCTGGGATGTATTCAATTGGTTCATGCCGCGAGGCCTCCATCCATCAAGCGGTTGAAGAAGTCTGCAATCGCCTGGCGTTGCTGCCGAGCACAATCCAGACGGTTGAAGGTGCGCCGGAACTCCTCGGCTCCGGGCAGCGCTTCCAGTTGCCAGCCAACATGCTTGCGGGCGATGCGCACGCCCTGTTGCTCACCATAGAACTCGTGCAGGGCATCGAGATGGGTCAGCAGCAGCGTCTGCTGCCAGGCCAGGCCGGGGTCAACCAGCTTTGCGCCGTGGCGCAGATAATGCTCGATCTCGCGGAAGATCCAGGGGCGGCGCTGGGCGGCGCGGCCGATCATCACCGCATCGGCGCCGGTCTGCTCCAGCACCTCGCGAGCCTTCTCGGGAGAGTCGATGTCGCCATTGGCAAACAGCGGGATGGATATTGCCTGGCGGATGCGGGCGATGGTGTCGTATTCAGCCTGCCCGGTGTACAACTCGCTGCGGGTGCGGCCGTGCACGGCCAGCGCCTGAATGCCGCTCTGCTCGGCGATGCGGGCAATCTCCACGCCATTGCGGTGCTCCGGGTCCCAGCCCGTACGGATCTTCAGGGTCACCGGAATATCCACCGCGCCGACCACGGCTTCGATGATCTCGGTCACCAGTCGCTCGTCGCGCAGCAGCGCGGAGCCGGCGGCCTTGTTGCAGACCTTCTTCGCCGGGCAACCCATATTGATATCGATGA
>DXBL01000032.1 GCA_019116555.1 Candidatus Pseudomonas excrementavium | reverse complement strand
CTACAACGAGATCGCCACCCGTATGCAGACTGATCCGGAACTGCAGCAGCGCGTTGAAAGCCTGAAATAAGGTTGACGATGCAGTCACAAAAGGGAGTCTTCGGACTCCCTTTTTGCTGTCTGTCACTGTTGCAACTGCTGGTACTCCGCCCGCTGTTCCAGGCCGCTTTTCAGGTGGTCGACCAGTTTTCTGACTTTGGGTGATAAGTGCCGCTGCTGGGGATACAAGGCCCAGACTGCGGTATGCGGCGGCTGATGTTGGGTGAGCAGCGAGCGCAGTGCACCGCTGCGCAGATGTTCCTGCACATAGTAGTCAGGCAACTGACACAGGCCGAAGCCGCGCAGCGCCGCATCGAGTACCGTACGGCCACTGTTGCAGCGCCAGTTGCCCTGGACTCGCACCGGTATTTCGCGGCCGGATTCGAGGAAGGTCCAGGTATCGCTACTGCCGATCAGGCAATTGTGGCGGGGCAGTTCGGACAGGCTGTGGGGGGCGCCATGGTGTTCGAGATACGCCGGTGCCGCGCACAGGAACATCCGCCGAGGCGCCAATCGGGTGGCTACCAGGCGGGAATCCTGCAGCCGCCCGAGACGGATCGCCAGGTCGAACTGGCCATGCAGCAGGTCGAGGGTCTGGTTGGTCAGCGCCATCTCGATGCGCAATCGGGGATGCTGCTGCAGGAAGTCGTTGACCAGCGGCATGATGAATTCTTCGCCGTAGGCCACCGAGCAGGTCATGCGCAATAACCCCTTCGGCTCGCTGGACAGGTCGCTGACCGCCTGGATGGCCTCGTCCCGGGCATCCTGCAGATGCTGGCAGTGCTGCAGGAAGGTTTGCCCGGCCTCGGTCAGGGTCACCCGCCGGGTGCTGCGGTAGAACAGCCGGGTCTGCAATCGATCTTCCAGCCGGGCGATCTGCCGGCTGATATGGGAGGAAGAGACACCGAGCCGGCGCGCCGCGCCGCTGAAATGCCCCAATTCGGCCACGCAGACGAACTCGTCCAACCCGCTCCAACGGCTCATATGGATTATCCCTGTACAGCAATAATGTTTTGTCTGACGGGCTATTATCCACACTTGGCTGGTCTACTACACTCCCTCTGGTTATTCATTTATCAGGACGGAGGGTCCCATGATCAAATCCCGAGCCGCTGTGGCGTTCGAAGCAGGCAAGCCCCTGGAAATCGTTGAAGTGGATGTGGCCCCGCCGAAGGCCGGCGAGGTGCTGGTGCGTATCGTCGCCACTGGCGTCTGTCATACCGATGCTTTCACCCTGTCCGGTGATGATCCCGAGGGCGTGTTCCCGGCGATCCTGGGCCATGAAGGTGGTGGCATTGTCGAGGCAGTGGGTGAGGGCGTGACCTCCCTGGCTGTCGGTGATCACGTGATTCCGCTGTACACCGCCGAATGCCGCGAGTGCAAATTCTGCAAATCCGGCAAGACCAACCTGTGCAGCTCCGTGCGCGAAACCCAGGGCAAAGGCCTGATGCCCGACGGTACCACCCGCTTCTCCTATAAGGGCCAGCCGATCTATCACTACATGGGCTGCTCGACCTTCTCCGAATACACGGTGCTGCCGGAAGTTTCGCTGGCGAAGATCCAGAAGGATGCGCCGCTGGAAGAAGTCTGTCTGCTTGGCTGTGGCGTGACCACCGGCATCGGCGCTGTATTGAATACTGCCAAGGTGGAGGCGGGCGCCACGGTAGCCATCTTCGGCCTGGGCGGTATCGGCCTGGCGGCGATCATCGGGGCGAAAATGGCCGGTGCCAGCCGCATTATCACCATCGATATCAACCCGTCGAAGTTCGACAAGGCCCGTGAGCTGGGCGCGACCGACTTCGTCAATCCGAAGGACCACGATCAGCCGATCCAACAGGTGATCGTCGAGATGACCGATGGTGGCGTGGACTATTCCTTCGAATGCGTGGGCAACGTCGACCTGATGCGCGCGGCGCTGGAGTGCTGCCACAAGGGTTGGGGTGAATCCACCATCATCGGGGTGGCTGGAGCTGGGCAGGAGATCAGCACCCGTCCGTTCCAGCTGGTCACCGGTCGGGTCTGGCGTGGCAGTGCCTTCGGTGGCGTCAAGGGCCGCACCGAGCTGCCCGGTTATGTGGAAAAGGCGCAAAAGGGTGAAATCCCGCTGGATGCCTTCATCACGCATACCATGGGGTTGGAAGACATCAACAAGGCCTTCGATCTGATGCACGAAGGCAAGAGCATTCGTTCGGTCATTCATTTCTGAGCCGATGGGGTGTCGAGTTCCATCTCGACCAAGGGAGCCGGAGAGTTCCCATCGGTCGGGATGAAACATGGCCTGGCCGCGATCGCCCGTCCACAGGGCGCTATTTTCAGTAGGAGTCGACTAATGAATTCTTCGATTGAATTGCTCGCCGCCAACAAGAGTTTCGGCGGCTGGAACAAACGCTACCGGTATCGCTCGGCGGTACTGGGCGGCGATACCGTATTTGGTATCTATCTGCCGCCCCAGGCCGATCAGGGCGAGCCACTGCCGGTACTCTACTGGTTGTCCGGCCTGACCTGTACCGATGAGAACTTCATGCACAAGGCCGGCGCCCAGAAGCTGGCGGCGGAGCTGGGGATGGTCATCGTCGCGCCGGATACCAGCCCGCGGGGTGAAGGGGTGCCGGATGATCCGGACGGCGCCTGGGATTTCGGCCTGGGCGCGGGTTTCTACGTCAATGCAAGCGAGCAGCCCTGGGCGGGGCATTACCGTATGTACGACCATGTCGTGAGCGAGTTGCCGGCGGTGATCGAGGCGAATTTTCCGGTCTCGGATCAGCGCAGCATCAGCGGCCACTCGATGGGTGGTCATGGTGCCCTGATCTGCGCGCTGAAAAACCCGGGTCGCTACCGGTCGGTATCTGCCTTTGCGCCCATCACCAATCCCATGGATTGCCCCTGGGGCCACAAGGCCTTCGGCAACTACCTGGGCGATGACCGGGAACAGTGGAAGCAGTGGGATACCTGCGTGCTGATCGCCGATGCGCCGGAACGCCTGCCGCTGTTGGTCGATCAGGGTGATGCGGATAACTTCCTCTCTGAACAGCTCAAGCCTGAGGCACTGGAGGCCGCAGCGGCCGCCGCCGGGCATCCGCTGACCCTGCGTCGCCAGCCGGGTTATGACCACAGCTACTTCTTCATCGCCAGCTTTATTGATGACCATTTGCGCCATCATGCGCGGGCGTTGGGGCGGCTTTAAGGCATTTGGTGTTTTTGCTGGTTTGCCGGGGGCAAGGTTGGTCGGCGGGATTGTGCCGACACGCCGTGAATACGTCCCTGTAGGCTCGCGGTTGCCGTCCATGGCAACCGACGGTCGGCCCAACCCCGCCGACCAACCTTGTCCGCAAGTTCGATGGTGCTGATGGTTCAAACCCTCAGCACCATCAATATTCATACCTTTTATCGGGAGCGAGAAGCGACAACAGACCCGGGCCTTCGCACATGCGCAAAACCCCGCAACGCTTCTGCCGGTAACCCGGACCCTGTAATATCCCCCCTTCGTTTTTCAGTTCAGCAGGTATCCCATGCGCATTGGTCACGGCTACGACGTTCACCGTTTCGGTGAGGGCGATTTCATTACTCTGGGTGGGTTGCGGATCGCCCATGATCGGGGGCTGGTCGCCCATTCCGATGGGGACGTGGTGTTGCATGCGTTGACCGACGCCATTCTCGGCGCCGCCGCGTTGGGTGATATCGGCCGGCATTTCCCCGACACCGATCCGCAATTCAAGGGCGCCGACAGCCGGGTGCTGCTGCGCCATGCCCTGTCGCTGGTGCATGCCAAGGGCTGGCAGGTGGGCAACGTGGACGTCACCATTGCCGCCCAGGCGCCCAAGCTGGCGCCGCACATCGAAACCATGTGCGAGCGGGTGGCGGAGGACCTGCAGGTGACACGTGATCAGGTCAACATCAAGGCCACTACCACCGAGAAACTGGGCTTCGTTGGTCGCAAGGAAGGGATATCCGTGCACGCGGTAGCCCTGCTGCTGCCGCGATGAGTATGGACGACAGCCAGTGGCTGGGGCCGCATGCGCTGGGCGAGCCCTGCGGGCGGGCGGTGCTGAAGGCGCAGCCGGAAGATTTTCGGGTGACCGAAGTGCTGGATATCGAGCTGAGCGGGCAGGGCGAACATCTCTGGTTGTTGATCGAAAAGCGCGATCTGAATACCGAGGACGTGGCGCGCCAGTTGGCCAAGGCGGCCGGTATCAAGTTGCGCGATGTCAGCTACGCGGGCATCAAGGATCGCCGCGCGATTACCAGTCAATGGTTCAGTCTGCAGTTACCGGGCAAGGCAGACCCGGACTTTTCGTCGCTGTGGGATACCAATCTGCGCTGCCTGGCCAGCCAGCGGCATTCGCGCAAGCTGCAACGCGGCGCGCATAGTGCCAACCGATTTGTCATCCGCCTGAACAGCCTGCAGGCCGAACCGGCGCAACTGGATGCGCGTCTGCAGCGCATCGCCACGACCGGTGTGCCGAACTATTTCGGCCCGCAGCGCTTCGGCCGCGACGGCGGCAATATCGAGCAGGCACGCCACTGGGCCGAGCGCGGCGCCTTGCCGCCGGCCCGGGGCACCCGTTCACGGCTGCTGTCCACGGCGCGCAGTCTGCTGTTCAATCGGGCTCTGGCGCAACGGGTCGCAGATGGCACCTGGAACCAGCTGCTGGCCGGTGACTGCCTGGCCTTCACCGACAGCCGCAGTCATTTCGCCGCCGAGCGGTTGGCGGCTGATGATCGGCGTTTCGATGAGCTGGACATTCATCCCACCGGCCCGCTGTGGGGGCAGGGCGAACTGCCGAGCACGCAGGCCGCGCAGTTGCTGGAGCAGGCCGTGGCGGCGACTGAACCGGTACTGTGCCAGTGGCTGGAAAGCGCCGGCCTTGAACAGCAGCGGCGCATCTTGCGCCTCCCCATCAGCGGCCTGACGTGGCATTATCCCTCACCGGATTGCCTTGAAATTGAATTCACCCTGCCAACCGGCTGCTTCGCCACCGCGGTGTTGCGCGAGTTGCTGGTGCTGGCCGATGAGCCTGGCGGCGGACTGGAAAGTGAAACCTGATGCGTATTCTGATTGCCAATGACGATGGTGTGCTGGCGCCAGGGCTGACGGCCCTGCACGGCGCACTGCACGATTATGCCGATTGTGTGGTGGTTGCTCCCCATGAGGACCGCAGCGGCGCCAGCAGCGCACTGACGCTGGACAAGCCCTTACGCCCCTTCTATCTGGAAAACGGCTTTGTCGGTCTCAACGGTACGCCTACCGACTGCGTGCACCTGGGGGTCAACTCGCTGTTCGCCGACAGCGTCGACATGGTGGTGTCCGGCATCAATCTGGGCGCCAACCTGGGGGATGACGTGCTGTATTCCGGCACCGTTGCCGCCGCGCTGGAGGGGCGTTTCCTGTCCCGGCCGGCCATGGCGTTCTCGCTGGTCAGTCGCCAGACCGACAACCTGCCGGCTGCCGCGGCCATCGCCCGCAGCCTGGTGGAGGCCCACGAGCAACTGGAGCTGCCGCCGCGCACCATCCTCAACGTGAATATTCCCAACCTGCCGCTGGAGCGCATCAAGGGTGTGGTGCTGACCCGGCTGGGGCATCGCGAGCGCGCCGCCAAGCCGGTCAAGTGGACCGATCCGCGTGGCAAGGAAGGCTACTGGATTTCCGTGGCCGGCGACGCCGAGGACGGCGGCGAGGGGACCGACTTCAACGCGGTCATGCAGGGCTATGTCTCGGTTACCCCGCTGCGCATCGACAAGACGCATTATGAGGTCTTCGATCACCTGGATGGCTGGCTGGGCAATCTGAGGATGACGAGCGATGCGTGACGATTTGTGGAAGGCCGGGATCGGCATGACCTCCCAGCGCACCCGCGAGCGGCTGTTGGAGCGCCTGTTCGAAGAAGGCATCCGTAATCTCCACGTGCTGGAAGCCATCCGCCGTACCCCGCGTCATCTGTTTCTCGATGAGGCACTGGCGCACCGGGCCTATGAGGATACCGCGTTGCCCATAGGCCACAACCAGACCCTTTCCCAGCCCTATATCGTTGCGCGGATGACCGAATTGCTGCTCGGTGGTGGGCCGCTGGACAAGGTGCTGGAAGTGGGCACCGGCTCGGGCTACCAGACCGCCATTCTGGCGCAGGTGGTCGAGCGGGTATTCACCGTGGAGCGCATCATGCCGCTGCAGGAGCGGGCCAAGGCGGTACTCAAGGAGATCGATATCCGCAACGTGGTATTCCGGCACGCCGACGGCAACTGGGGCTGGCCGCAATACGGGCCCTATGACGCGATTCTGGTTACGGCAGCGCCTGCCGAAGTCCCCACCGAACTGCTCGGGCAACTGGCCGACGGTGGGCGGATGGTGATACCGGTAGGCGAACATGAACAATTTCTCACTCTGGTAACCCGTGACGGGGATCAATTCATCCGCCAGCAGGTCGAACCTGTACGTTTTGTCCCTCTGCTGGCAGGAGCTATCAGCTTTTGAATCGCTTTTTCTCGGAATACCTTCTGATTTTCTTCAAGGGCATGGCCATGGGAGCCGCAGACGTGGTCCCCGGCGTGTCCGGTGGGACCATCGCCCTGATCGCCGGAATCTATGAGCGTTTGCTGAAAGCCATCGGCTCATGCACACCCGACAAGCTGCTATGGCTGGTGCGCGGACGGGCGCGGGAAGCGTGGCGGGCGGTGGATGGCACCTTTCTGGTGGCATTGCTGACCGGCATCCTGACCAGTATCGCCACCTTCGCCAGCCTGATCAGCTATCTGCTGGAGGCGCATCCGGAACTGATCTGGTCATTCTTCTTCGGCCTGATCCTGGTGTCGGTCTACATTGTCGGGCGCGAAGTTCAGCGCTGGAATATCTGGATGCTGACCCTGGTGCTGGGCGGTGCCGCCTTCGCCTACCTGATTACCAGTGCCGCGGCGTTGCAGTGGCCGGTTACCCTGCCGATGATCTTCCTGGCGGGTGCCATCGCCATCTGCGCGATGATTCTGCCGGGGCTGTCGGGCAGTTTCATTCTGGTGCTGCTGGGCCTGTACGCCACCATTCTCGGCGCAGTGCGATCCTTCGATCTGACGCTGCTGGTGGTTTTCGCCATGGGTTGCATGGCCGGCATGCTGAGTTTCTCGCGGCTGGTGTCCTGGTTGCTGCGGCACGCGCGCAGTGCCACCATGGCGGTGGCGACCGGCTTGCTGATAGGTTCGCTGAACAAGGTCTGGCCCTGGAAACAGACACTGAGCTGGCGGGAGAACAGCCAGGGCGTCATGGAGCCCATGCAGCAGGCCAACCTGTTGCCGGGTAACTATGAGCTGCTGACCGGTACACCATCCTACTGGATCGGTGGCATGCTGCTGATGCTGGCGGCCATCGGGCTCGTGCTGGGATTGGAATGGGTTGGCCAGCGCATGCGCCGGGCTTGAAATACCAGTGCGACGCACCTGTCCGCACCGAACATGGGGGATGACCGTGAGGCAATGGAGCTACCGCAGCGTCGCTTTACCTGCAGTGCTGCTTCTGGCATCGCTGCTGTCAGCCTGCGCCGGCCCAACGGGCGGCGTTCCGGTGGATGACCGCAGTCGTGGCAGCTCCCGTGCCGAGCAGGTCACCTCCGGCTCTCACATCGTCCAGCGTGGCGAAACCCTCTACCAGATCGCCTTCCGTTATGGCTGGGACTGGAAAGCGCTGGCCGCCAACAACAAGCTGCGACAACCCTTCACCATCTATCCTGGTCAGCGCATCAGCCTGGAGCAGCGTGAAGCTTCCGTTGCCCGAGCGGTGACTCCGACGCCGACAACGAGACCCAGCAGCTCAGCACCGGTACGAACGACGCCCACGCCGGTGCCCGCGCCGGTGAAAAGCACTGCTCAGAAACAACCTGTTACAAAAAAACCAGCGCCAACGCCTGCTCCCGCTGCGCTTACTGGCTGGCAATGGCCGGCCCAGGGCCCTCTTATTGCACGTTTCCAGTCGAACGCGAGTTTGAATAAAGGAATTGATATTGCCGGTCAATTGGGGCAGCCTATTTTTTCTGCAGCGAACGGCACAGTGGTCTATGCCGGGCGGGGGCTGATAGGTTACGGCGAAATGATCATCATCAAGCATGACGACGACTTTCTCAGCGCCTATGCCCACAACAGCCGTTTGCTGGTAAAGGAAGGAGAGCAAGTCAGGGTCGGGCAGAAAATCGCGGAAATGGGTAGCAGTGGTACCGACCGGGTCAAGCTGCATTTTGAAATCCGTCGTCGCGGCCAACCTGTGGACCCTCTCGGTTATTTGCCCAAACTGTGAACTTGTTCCATGACAAATCAGTATTAACGTTGTCATAGTTTCCAGGCAGACTGCAGGGAGCACTGGATTGGCGAAGCGGGGGTGCCAATCCCGGCGATAGTCAGCGGAGGCTGACACGCACCGGATTGCCTTGTGCTATCCGATCGTGTTTCGACTGAAGATGGGGCATGCAAATGGCTGTTAATAATAATACGTCTGAGGATCTCGAACTCGCGGATCAGATCAGGCCGGACGAACCGGAAGCAGTAGATGAGCCGGATCGTGTTCGAGTTGCAACTCCTCGCAATCACAAGCGTGAAAATGCGTTTGAATTCACTCGGCAGCTTGATGCCACTCAGATGTATCTCAATGAAATCGGCTTCTCACCGCTTCTCACTCCCGAGGAAGAGGTTCATTTCGCGCGGCTGGCACTGAAGGGTGACGAAGCCGGCCGCAAGCGGATGATCGAGAGCAACCTGCGGTTGGTGGTGAAGATCGCCCGCCGCTACGTCAATCGCGGGCTGACCCTGCTGGATCTCATCGAAGAGGGCAACCTCGGGCTGATCCGAGCAGTGGAGAAGTTCGATCCCGAGCGGGGTTTCCGCTTCTCGACCTACGCCACCTGGTGGATTCGCCAGACCATCGAACGGGCCATCATGAACCAGACCCGCACGATTCGCCTGCCGATCCATGTGGTGAAGGAACTGAATATCTATCTGCGAGCAGCCCGCGAGCTGGCGCAGAAACTCGACCATGAACCCACGCCCGAAGAGATCGCTCAGCTGCTCGACCGCCCGGTCGAGGACGTCAAGCGCATGCTCGGGCTGAACGAACGGGTCGCGTCCATCGACGTTTCCCTGGGGCCGGACTCGGACAAGACCCTGCTCGACACCCTGGCTGATGACATGGCTGAGGACCCCTGTGAGCGACTGCAGGATGATGATCTGAATAACAGTATCGACATGTGGTTGTCTGAACTGAGTGAGAAGCAGCGCGAGGTGGTTACCCGGCGTTTCGGTCTGCGTGGGCATGAAAGCAGCACCCTGGAAGAGGTGGGCCGGGAGATCGGCCTCACGCGTGAGAGGGTGCGGCAGATTCAGGTCGAAGCGCTCAAGCGCCTGCGTGACATCTTCGAGCAGCATGGCCTGACCGGAGAATCGCTATTCCAGTGATCCCGGCGCGCTGATTGCCAAGAAGTTTGTGGGAGCGGGCTTGCCCGCGAAATGGGCTGCAGAAAACCTTCGCGGCCAAGGCCGCTCCCACCAATCCATATAGACTCCCATCAGTGCACACCGGCTCCATTGTGTGCGAAGATTGCTCCAGCTGTGGTCCGCCAGCACAAGGAGAGCATCGAATGGATTGGAGTCATCTTCCCACCCTGTTGATCGGGGCAGCGCTGGTGGTGCTGTTGATCTACGCCACCACCCTGTACAACCAACTGGTCAATATCAAGCATGCGGTAAGCCGTGCCTGGGCCAATATCGACGTGCTGCTGCGCCAGCGTCACGATGAGCTGCCCAAGCTGGTCGAAGCCTGCCGGCAATACATGCAGTACGAGCAAAGCACTCTCGAACAGGTCATCAGCGCCCGCAACGCGGTCAGCCAGGCCCGTGATCAGGCCGATCTCAGGCGCCTTGGCCAGGCCGAAACCGCCCTGCGCAGCGGTTTGGGTCAGCTGTTCGCCCTGGCCGAGGGCTATCCCGAACTGCAGGCCAGTGCGTCTTTCCAACATCTGCAGCAGCGCATCTCCGGACTGGAGAGCGGCATAGCCGACCGCCGCGAACTGTATAACGCGGCGGTCAATATCAACAACGTGCGTATCGAGCAATTTCCGGATGTGCTGATCGCGCGACTCTTCTCCTTTCGATCCGCCGAACTGCTGCAGTTCTCCGAAGCGGAAAAGGCCGACGTGGATCTTCGCCAGCTGTTTTCATGATCGACCTGTACGGTGTTTTTCTTGTTTCCCGGGGCGCGCATGCGGTCTTCACCGGCATCAGCTCGGTGCTGACCCTGTGGCTGCTCTATCGTATGTTCACTCGCTTGCGCCGCGCACGCTGGGTGGAGGATACGCCGACCTCGAAGATCCGCTCCGCAGCGCAGGGCCTGGTCGAACTGGTTGGTAAGGTGGAGGCGGGCGGACATGCGCCATTGCTGTCCCCCCTGAGCGGCCGCTCCTGCCTGTGGTATCGCTTCACCGTCGAAGAGCTGCAGCACCGGGGCCGGAATACGGAGTGGCGTACTGTCGAGCGTGGCAGCTCCGACCGGCCCTTCCTGCTGGGCGATGGCACCGGCACCTGCTGGGTCCAGCCCGCAGCGGCGGAAGTTCATCCCCGGCAGCGCCGCCGCTGGGAGGGTAACCGGCGCTGGCCCCTGGGTCACAAGACGCAGACCGGTGTGCTGGGTGCCTTGCTCGGGCGCCGCTATCGCTATACCGAGGAATGGTTGCACGAAGGCGATCAGCTCTATGCCCTGGGCTGGTTCGAAAGCCGCGGCGGCGGTCGCGAAGCGATGGATGCGCAATCCATCGCTCGCCAGATCATCAGTCGCTGGAAGGCCGATTATCCCGACCTGCTGGCCCGGTTTGATCGCAACGGCGACGGCCAGCTGGACCAGGCTGAATGGGAGCGGGTACGCGTTGCGGCCGCCAGGGAGGCGCAACAGCAGATCCGCAGCGCCGGAGAGGCGCCAGCCGTGCATCTGCTGGTCAAACCGCCGCACAAGGGGCTGCCCTTTCTATTGTCCGATCACCACGAAGAGCAGCTCAGCCGTCGGTTGCGTCGCCAGTCAGGCTGGAGTTTGGCCGGCATGTTGCTGGCGGGCGGGGTGGCCGCCTGGCTCTGGCTGGCGCTGTTGCATTAGTCGATACGCCGCTCCGTCAGTCAGCGGCGGTCTGGTGGTGCTCACGCTCATAATCATCCAGCCACCCGATCAGAGCGGCTGCGGTCAGCGGCCGGCTGTAGAAGTAGCCCTGGCCGGCATCGCAGCCTTCTGCTGTCAGATAAGCTTGCTGATCCACCGACTCCACACCCTCGGCAATTACCCGCATGCCCAGGTTATGGCCCAGCTGGATGATGATCCGCACGATGGTCTGATCGTCAGGATCGGTGAGCAGGTCGCTGGTGAAGCTCTTGTCGATCTTGATCTTGTCCAACGGCAGCCGACGCAGGTAGCTCAGGGAGGAGTAGCCGGTGCCGAAGTCGTCCAGCGCGATCTGCACGCCGATGCCCTTGAGGCCATTGAGATGCCGGGCGGCGGCATGAATGTCTTCCATCAGGCCGGTTTCGGTGACTTCCAGCTCCAGGCTGTTGCGCGGCAGTCCGTAGCGCTGCAGCACCTGGGTCACCATCTCGGTCAGGTCGGGATGATGCAGCTGGATGGTGGACAGATTGACGGACATGCGCAGGTGCGTTCGGCCGGCGTCGTGCCATTCGCGCAACTGACGGCAGGCTTGATCCAGCACCCACTCGCCAATGGCGATGATGGCGCCGCTCTGTTCGGCCAGGGGAATGAACAGGTCCGGCGGCACCAGGCCGCGCTCCGGATGGTGCCAGCGCAGCAGGGCTTCGACGCCGACTACCCGGTGATCGGGCAGGCTGACCTGGGGTTGGTATACCAGATGAAACTCATTGCGCAGCAGGGCATTGCGCAGGTCCGCTGCCAGCGTGCGGCGATTGCGCATCTCGCTGTCCACGCTGGCGATGTAGAACTGGTAGCGATTGCGTGAGCGAGTCTTGGCCAGCATCATGGTCTGCTCGGCCTTTTGCAGTAATTTGCTGGCGTCCAGTCCGTCGTCGGGGAACAGGGTGATACCGATGGTGGCCTGGATCGCCACCTGGCTATGATCGATCGGGAAGGGCAGGCCCAGCTCGTCGAGAATTTCCTGTGCCAGCTCCGCTACTTCGTAGGGCTCGTCCACATCGCCGACGATCATCGCAAACTGGTCGCCACCCAGCCGGGCGATACTGATCAGCCGTCCGCTGTGCGCCCGCAGTCGCTCGGCAACGGCGACCAGTATGCTGTCGCCGACCTGATAGCCGAACTTGTCATTGACTTCCTTGAAGTCATCCAGCCCGCAACAGAGCACGGCGACGTTATGCTGGCGGCGCCGGGCGTCAGCGAGGATGCGTGCCAGTTGCTCCAGCAACAGGCTGCGGTTGGGCAGGCGGGTCAGTTGGTCGTGCCGGGCCATGTGACGCATGCTGGCTTCGGCCTCGTGGCGCTGGCTGCGGTTACGCTCGATGGCATCCAGCAGCTCATTGACCTTGATGATCCACAGGCCCAGCTCGTTTCGTTCCTGACCGGGAAGCATGGGAATCATCATCTTCCCCGGTTGTTCCGGGTTGATGCTGGTGATGTGCTCGATGATGCGCGACAGCGGTCGGGTCAGCAACACGTGATAGATCAGATACAGCGCTCCAGCCATGGCCAGGGCGCGCAACACGCCGGAAACCAGAATGATCAGCGAATAGCGCAGGAATTTCTGACCATAGGGCGCCGTTTCCAGGGTCAGGCGTAGTTCGCCGTAGTATTCGTTATGGGGCGCTCGGCCGAGCAGGGGGATGCTGAAACTCTGCTCGACGCCGAACAGCAGGTCGGTGATGAAGCGATAGGGCGGATTGCTCAACGGCCGTTCGCGGCTGGCCAGTGGTGGTTCATCTGGATGACCGATGGCAGCGAAATGCACTGCCCGGTTGGCGAACAGGCCTTCGATCACCTGGGTAGCCATCTCCTTGTCCAGGCTGAATATCGCCTGGCTGGCCGGGTCGTGAAACATGGCCAGGATCTGGCTGGCGTCCCGGGTGATGGTGTCTCGTTCGAGGCGCAAATCGAACAGAATCTGTGCCAGGCTCAACAACATGCCTGCCAACAGTGCCCACAGCAACACCAGTTTCAAAAGCTTGACTGAAAGACTGTGCCGGCGGTCCACTTTCAACGCGCGTCGTCCTTTTCGTTGTTTTTCGCATCATGCATCCGTAACTGATGCGGTGCAACCGCTGGAAACAAAACACCCCGCTCAAGACGGGGTGTTTTGTTCAGAGCCGGATCAGCCAGCGAGGTTCTTCGCGACGAAGTCCCAGTTGACCAGATTCCAGAACGCTTCGACATACTTCGGACGGGCGTTGCGGTAATCGATGTAGTAGGCGTGTTCCCAGACGTCGCAGGTCAGCAGCGGCGTGTCACCAGAGGTGATCGGGTTACCGGCACCGATGGTGCTGGCCAGGGCCAGAGAACCGTCGGCCTTCTTCACCAGCCAGCCCCAGCCGGAACCGAAGGTGCCGATGGAGATCTTGCTGAACTCATCCTTGAACGCTTCGAAGGAACCGAACGCCTTGTTGATTGCTTCGGCCAGTTCGCCGGTGGGCTCGCCGCCGCCATTGGGGCTCAGGCAGTTCCAGTAGAAGGTGTGGTTCCAGACCTGAGCGGCGTTGTTGAACAGGCCACCGGTGGAGGTCTTGATGATCTCTTCCAGGCTCTTGCCTTCGTAGTCGGTGCCGGCGATCAGGTTGTTCAGGTTGACCACATAGGTGTTGTGGTGCTTGTCGTGATGGTATTCCAGGGTCTCGGCGGAGATGTGCGGCTGGAGGGCGGTTTTTTCATAGGGAAGTGCGGGCAATTCGAAAGGCATGGTCTCTCTCCATCTTCAGGTTATCGGGGTCGGTTCGGTCGTGCGCAAGCCTGGCCGGGGTCTCCTCACGCCAGTCCATCACAGGCGCCGCCCCTTTATAGCAGCCAAGATCATAGCATTCTGTTCCCGCGCTAGCCATGCCGCAAGCCTCAAGCGGGCCACGCCAGCGACCAGGCCACTCTGAACATCATGGCGGCGACGCCGAGATCGATCAGCCGCCAGGTCAGCGGGCGTTGCAACCAGGGCGCCAGCTTCGCCGCGCCGAGTGCCAGACTGAAGAACCACACTACCGAAGCGCTGGCGGCGCCCAGCGCGAACAGGGCCGGGAGGCTTTGCTGGGCACCGACCGAGCCGATCAGCACCAGGGTGTCGAGGTAGACATGGGGATTGAGCAGCGTCACCGCCAGGGTGGTCAGCAATACGGCCTGGCGCGAGCGGCGTGGGCGGTCCGGGTCCATACCGATCAGACTCTGACTGCTGAAGGCGCGGCGCAAGGCCAGCAACGCGTATCCGACCAGAAACAGCATGCCTCCCCAGCGAGTGATTTCCATGGCCAGTGGATAGCGTTGCAGTAACGAGGCCAGTCCGAAGGTGCCGGCCGTTACCAGCAGCGCGTCGCAGCTCATGCAGACCAGCGCCGCGCTCAGATGATGTTCCCGGCGCAATCCCTGGGCCAGGATGAAGGCATTCTGCGCGCCGATGGCCATGATCAGGCCGGCGGCCACCAGAAAACCATTTGTGTAACTGCCCATGCCCTGCATCTGTGGCTCCGCTGTGAAGAAAGGCTGGCAGTCTGCGGTCTCATTGAATATAAGAGAAACAAATATTGCTGATGGGATATAAGAGGCAGTCATGTTGGATTACAAACTGCTGCAGGCGCTGGCGGCGGTCGTGGAAGAGGGCGGATTCGAGCGGGCGGCGCGAACGCTGGGATTGTCCCAATCGGCGGTATCCCAACGCATCAAGTTGCTGGAATCCCGTGTGGGTGCCCCGGTGTTGTTGAGAGCCATGCCTCCCGCGCCGACGGAGACGGGCAGAAAGCTGCTCAACCATGTGCAGCAGGTACGTCTGCTGGAGCGCGACCTGCAGCGGGACGTGCCCATGGACGATGAAACTGATGCCGCCCCGCGATTGCGGATCGCCTTGAACGCCGACAGTCTGGCCACCTGGTGGGCTGGGGCGGTGGCCGAGTTGTGCGAGGATCAGAATCTGCTGCTGGAGTTGTTGGTCGATGATCAGGATGTGGGGCTGCGCCGCATGCGTGCCGGCGAGGTGGCCGGTTGTGTCTGCGCCACCGAGCAGCCGGTGGCGGGCGCGCGGTCGTTGCCGTTGGGTGCCATGCGTTATCTGGCAGTGGCCAGTCCTGCCTTCATGGCGCGGCACTTTGCTGAGGGAGTCAGCCCTGCGGCACTGCGCCGGGCCCCGGCGATTGTCTATGGCCCCGATGACCGGTTGCAGCACCGCTTTCTGGCTGGCTGCGATTTCACCGAGCGGTTTCCGCACCACCTGTGTCCGTCGTCGGAAGGATTCGTACGACTGATCGACGCCGGGTTGGGTTGGGGATTGGTGCCGGCCCTGCAGATCCGCTCCGAGTTGGCCGCTGGCAGTCTGCAGGAAGTCCTGCCCGGTCACCAGGTGGACGTACCGCTGTACTGGCATTACTGGCGCAACGGTGGGCGACTGCTGGAAGCCTTGACCCATCAGCTGGCACGCACGGTGCTGCAGTGAAATGCGCATGGGTGGCCAGGGTGCCGCTCAGCGCGCAGAATAGAGTGCGATGAAAAACAATGGGGGAGAGCGGGAACTCGATGCCTCCGAAAGCGACACAGAGCTGACTCAGGGGAAACCGCAGGGGATTGTATGGGTGATGATGATATCCGGGACCTACCGGGAATTCGTGCGACCGATGAGGATCGGGTAACCGCGCAGCCGGGGGCGCGCCGCGGCAGCGCGGCGGAGCCGCCAGTCGTGCGCGCCGTGCGCGAACCACCGCCGCGCCGGCAGCGCAACGGCGCGCTCTGGGCAGTGTGTCTGAGTCTGTTGATTGCCCTGGTCGGGCTGGGTTACTGGAGCCACCAGCAGCAGAGTCGTCTGCAACGGCAACTGGTAGCGACCCAGGAAAGCTTTGCGCGGATCAGCGAAGAAGCGGCGGGCCGGCTGCAGGATATCAGCGGCAAGGTGGTCGCCACCGAATCCAGTCTGAGCGAGAGCGAGCAGACCCGGGCACAGCAGCTCGATCAGTTGGCCAAGCGGGTGGAGCAACTGGCGGCGGCGCAGCAGAGCCAGCAGGTCAGATTGCAGGCGCAGCAGGACAGTTTGCAGGAGCAACAACAGGGGCTGCAGGCATTGCAGCAGGCAGAGGGTGAGCAGGTTCAGCGGTTGGCGGGCCTGGATGAGTTGGCCAAGGCTCAGGGTGAGCAAATCGAGCGGCAGCAGCAGGCGTTCACCGAGCTGGCGCAGCAGACCGAGTCGGCCACTGCAGCCCAGGCCGCTCTGCGCAGCGAGTTGCAGCAGGCCAGTGAGCGGCTGCAGGCAATAGCTGAGCTGGAGCGCCGGCTGGCGGAGCAGGACACCGAACTGGCACGCCAGCGCGGCGAGTTGGAGGCACTGCTGCAGGCGTCATCCGGCGCCAATGTCGAGCAGGAAATGCTGGTGCTGCGCAGTGAAATCGAGGAGCGCCTGGCTGCCACCGAGGAGTCACTGCGGGCGATCGATAGTTTCCGTCTGCAAACCAATCGCACCATTTCCACGCTGCGCAGCCAGCTCGGCAACCTGCAGCAACAATTGGGACAGCGCTGATGAACTTTCTGGCCCATCTGCGCCTGGGGCCGGACGACCCGCAGCAGGCATTGGGTGGGTTGCTGGGTGATTTCGTCAAGGGACCGGTGAGCTCCATGGCCTTGCCGGACCCGGTATGCCAGGGTATCTGGCTGCATCGGCGCATCGACGCCTTCACCGACCGTCATCCACTGGTGCTGCGCAGCAAGGCGCGGGTCAGTGGCGAGCGGCGGCGCTACGCCGGGATCATGGTCGACATGTTCTATGACCATCTGCTGGCCCGCCATTGGACCCGGTTTGCCGACCAGCCGCTGGCCATCTTCACGGCCCGCATGTACCAGGCGGTGCTGGCCCAGCAAACGCTGATGCCCGAGCGGGCAAGAGTCGTGCTGGTGCGCATGGCCGAGCAGGACTGGCTGGGCAGCTATGCTGAACTGCAGAATCTGCACCAGGCGCTGGACAATATGGCCCGGCGCCTGCGTCCGGACAATCGGCTGCCGGGGGCGGTCAGTGAACTGGAGCGGGACTATTCAGACTTCGAGGCCGATTTCCTGGCGTTCATGCCCGAGGTAATCGCCTTCGCCGAGGATCAGGCCACTGCCCTCAGGGAGTCGGCGGACTGGCAATCGCTGCTGTCGTCTGCCAGCCCCAGCGCCTGAGTCACAGCCCGATGGGCGCGGCGGGCCAGCTCGTTGCGTCCCCGTGCGTGACTGTCGATCAGGGGCAGGAAAGATACGTCGACATCGATGGGCGATGCTCCCAGCAAACGCCACAGGTGGCGGGAGAACTCGTCATCGTCAATGAACGGAGCGATGCTGTCCCGCTGCTCGCAGCGGCGATAAGCCAGGGCTACCGGCTGAATGGGCAATCGCTGCTCGATCGCGCAACCGAACAGGCGACCATGGAAGGTACGCACCCGGTCCCCGGCCGTGGTGGTGCCTTCAGCGAAGACCATCAGGTTATGGCCCTGCTGCATGACCTTGCCCAGGCGCTGATTGAGGCTGGCACCACTGGCCTGGCCGCGATGGATGAACACCGTGCCCGCCCGCTCCGCCAACCAGCCCAGCAGCGGCCACTGGCGTACCTCGGCCTTGGCCACGAAACGCACCGGGGCGCGGGCGCCGAGCAGAATGATATCCAGCCAGGACACATGATTTCCGACCCACAGCGCGGTGTCGGGCGTGGGCTGTCCGTGATAGCGAATACGCAGTGGCAACAGGCTCAACAGGCCACGCATCCACAGACGGGTAATGCCCTGGCGTGGCGGTTCGCGCCAGCGGTCGGGCAGTAGTTGCAACAGCGCGGTCAACAACATGCCGAGCAGCACCCACAGTACCACCAGTGGCGCTCGCCACAGGCGGTGCCCTGCGCCCATCAGCTGACTGCCTTGAAATGCCGGGCGTAGCGCGGGCACAACTGCTCCCGGTGCAACAGGATGAACAGGTCGGCGGCATTGAATGCCGGGTCCCAGCAGGGCTCGCCGCAGATCTTCGCACCCAGGCGCATGTAGGCCTTGAGCAGCGGCGGCAACTGCGCGGTAACGTTGGCGGGCAGGTGTTGGTCGGCCAGCGGTAGGCGTGGTACCGCATTCAGCCATTCGCGGCAGAGGTGGCGCTCGCGCAGCCGTTGCATGATGGCGTGGGCCTGAATGCCACCATCCCCCATGCCGATGCTGGCGCAGCCCATCAGGAAGCTGTAGCTGCGTTCGTTCATCAGCTGTGCCAGCCCCGACCAGAGTACGGCGATGGTGCTGCCGTTACGGTAGTCGGCATGGACACAGGTGCGGCCTACTTCCAGGATCGGCCCGCGCAGGTGCTCCAGCCCCACCAGGTGGAATTCGCCCTCACTATAGAAGCCACCGGCCCGGGATGCTCCATCGCTGTCCAGCACACGGGTAGTGGCCACCACCTGGCCGCTGCTGCGCTCTCGCACCAGCAGATGTTCGCAGTGGATATCGAAGGCATCCTGGTCCAGCCCGGGCACCGGGCTGTCCAGCCTGGCGCCGCATTCTTCGCTGAAGATGGCGTAGCGTAGCGCCTGCGCCTCCCTGATCGCGGCGGGGTCAGTGGTCAGTTCGACCACCAGTGGGGCCTGATTGATCCGATCTCTTGCCTGTGCCATACCCATCATCTACCTCCAGCGCAGCATCCATTTCCGGTAACCATGCTGAGCAATGGCCATGTCACGACAATGACTGATTGGTGGCGGTTGAGTGACACTGCCGGGAGTTTGATTCAAATCAGTATGCTGCTGACGCGCGTCGCTTATAAAGGCGGCCCGTGAGATTCATGACAAGGAGTTGAAATGTCGAGTACCCCCAGGGTGCTGTTCGACAACGGCGGCCACAAGGTGCTGTGTTTCGATCAGTTGGTGACCGGTGATGGTGTGCAGTCCAACCAGTTTCTGATCATCGATCATGGCCAGCATGCCCTACTCGATCCGGGCGGCGACCTGACCTACATGCCGCTGTCACTGGCTCTGAGTCAGCATATCGTGGTGCGTGACCTGACCTATGTATTCGCCTCGCACCAGGATCCGGACATCATCGCCTCGCTGGACAAGTGGTTCCTGCATACTGGCTGCAAGGTGGTGTGCTCCAAGCTGTGGGCGCGTTTTCTGCCGCACCTGTCCGCAGCCTTCCTGACCAGGGCACCGGGCATGAGCACTACGGAACGCATGGTCGCGGTGCCCGACCGGGGGCAGGACATCCCGCTGGGCAAGTGTGTGATCAAGGCGCTGCCGGCGCACTTTCTGCACTCGGTGGGCAACCTGCAGTTCTATGATCCGGTCAGCGGCATCCTGTTTTCCGGTGATATGGGCGCATCGCTGGTCGACGATGCCGAGCCGGTCAGCGATTTTGCCGCCCATATCAGCACCATGGAAGGCTTCCACCGACGTTACATGGCAGGCAACAAGGCCTGCCGGTTATGGGCCAACATGATCCGGCGGCTGCAACCCAGGATGATAGTGCCGCAACATGGCCGGCCGTTTGTCGGGGCTGCTATGATCAAGGAGTTTCTCGATTGGATCAGCCAGCTCGAATGCGGCATGGATCTGATGGAACAGGACGACTACCAGATACCCTGAGACTCCGACGTATGGCGAACCCGATCTATCCCTGGCGTGAAGGCAATACCTTCGAACTCATGATGGACGGGCACTGCTTCTTTCCGAAGATGCTGCAGGCCATGGAGCAGGCCCGCAGCAGTATCGACATCCAACTCTACCTTGTGGAATCGGGCCACAGTACCGAGAAGGTCACCGAGATCCTGCTGCGGGCCGTGGCACGGGGCGTGCGGGTGCGTTGTCGTTTCGACAGCCTCGGCAGCCGTGATCTGGCAGAGGCGGACCGGGAACGTCTGATTCAGGGCGGAGTGGAGCTGCGCTTCTATAATCCGCTGAACCTGCTGGGCGGGCGATCCAATCTGCATCGCGATCACCGCAAGCTGGTCATCGTCGATCAACGCGTCGTGTTCATCGGCGGTGCCGGTTTCACCGATGAGTTCTGCATCCCCGGGCCCGATGGCCATTGTCTCTGGCACGAGCAGATGCTGGAGGTAGGCGGCCCGGTGGTGGCGGACTGGCTGGAAGTGTTCGAACAGCAATGGCGGGCGACCGAACGGCGCACCGGTCGGCAACCGCCGCGCCTGCGCCGCGTACGCCTGCCGCCGCACCCACCGCCAGGCGATGGTCTGGCGCGGGTGTCGCTGACGGACGGGCGGACTCACCGCGAGTTGGTGCAGGCGCTGCTGGCCAGTATCGCCCGGGCGCAGCAGCAGGTATGGCTGGCCACCCCCTATTTCGCGCCGACCCGACGCATTCGCCGCGCCCTGATGGACGCGGCCCGACGGGGCGTGGATGTGCGGCTGCTGCTGTGCGGCGAGGTCACCGATCACCCGGCGGTGCGCTATGCCGGCCAACGCTATTACAAGCAGTTGCTCGGCGCCGGCATTCGCATCTTCGAATACCAGCC
>DXBL01000256.1 GCA_019116555.1 Candidatus Pseudomonas excrementavium | reverse complement strand
TTTCCTTGCCCGCCTGGAAATCCCATCGGTTGCCCGCACCAGTGCCCAGCGACTGGCAGAGCGGTTTGGTAGCCTGGTCGCCATCATCGAGGCGGACTGGCTCGATCTCAAGCAGGTGGAGCGGCTCAACGAAAAAGCCATCAAGAGCCTGCGCGACTACTTCCAGCAGGCCGCCCAACGCGAGCAGGTCCTGACCGTTGAGCAACAGTTGCGCGATTTCGGCATGCACTGGGACAGCCCGAAAGCCCGGGGGGCGGAGCTGCCGCTGGGCGGTCAGACCTGGGTGCTGACCGGCACCCTGGAAACCTTCTCCCGGGATGTTGCCAAGGACTATCTGGAAAGCCTCGGCGCCAAGGTTGCCGGCAGCGTGTCGGCCAAGACCCACTGCGTGGTGGCCGGGCCCGGCGCCGGCAGCAAACTGGCCAAGGCCGAGCAGTTGGGTGTGGCGGTGATGGATGAAGCGGGTCTGCTCGAACTGCTCGCCGGTCACGGCATCAAGCCATGAAACACGACATCATCCTGGCCCCGATGGAAGGGCTGGTAGACGCGCCGCTGCGCGATATTCTCACCCGTATCGGCGGCGTCGACCGTTGCGTCAGCGAGTTCATCCGGGTGACCGAGGGGCCGCTGAATGTCGGCAGCATCCGGCGCATCGTGCCGGAAAGCCTGCATGGCTGGCAGACCGCGACCGGCGTACCGGTGCATCCGCAGCTGCTCGGTTCCGATCCCGATTGGCTGGGACATAACGGGGCATTGCTGGCAGAGCTGGGCGCGCCGGCAGTGGACCTGAATTTCGGTTGCCCGGCCAAGACCGTCAACCGCCACCGCGGCGGCGCCACCCTGCTGCGCGAGCCGGATACCCTGTATCGGATCGTGGCCGCCGTGCGTGCGGCCGTACCGGCAGGCATACCGGTCACCGCCAAGATGCGCCTGGGGTACAGCGATACCAGCCTGACGCTGGAATGCGCCGGTGCACTGGCCGCCGCCGGTGCGGCGGAAATTGCCGTGCACGCCCGTACCAAGGTGGAAGGTTACAAGCCGCCGGCGCACTGGGAATGGCTGGCGCGGGTGCGTGAATCAGTAAAGGTGCCGGTGATTGCCAACGGTGACGTGACTGACGTGGCCGATTACCGGCGCATTCGGGATATCAGTGGTTGCGAGCAGGTAATGATAGGTCGCGGTCTGGTCGCCTGTCCGGACCTGGGGCAGGGCATCCGCGCCATGCGCCGGGGTGCGGCGCCTGCCCTGATGAACTGGGACGACCTGCGACCCTGGTTGATCGATTTCTACCGGCAGGTACGGCAGCGCACGGCGGACCGACATGCCCCGGGTCGGCTCAAGCAATGGCTGGGGTTTCTCGCACGCAACTATCCCGAGGCGCAGTTGATGTTCGACCAGGTCCGCCGTCAGACCTGTGCCGATACGCTGCAGGCGTTGCTGGAAAACGACCGGCAGGATGCTGCCTGACGGTCATTTCTTGATGCGGTTATAGCT
The DNA here is from genome assembly GCA_019116555.1 of Candidatus Pseudomonas excrementavium. Taxonomy (GTDB): domain Bacteria; phylum Pseudomonadota; class Gammaproteobacteria; order Pseudomonadales; family Pseudomonadaceae; genus Halopseudomonas; species Halopseudomonas excrementavium. The sequence goes on along the minus strand of DXBL01000256.1, from coordinate 3,515 downwards.
CCAGATGATAGTTCCGCATCGTATTCGCTGATGTAGTATTTTCGAAATCGACTTTCGCACTGCGAACTTGGTAGTCTTCGACGAGGTCTTATTGACGTCGTGGAGTGCCGCCGGTGATAAATAATAATAGCTATCCAACTACAGCTCGTGCCTGGGTCACCGTGGCCATTCTGCTGATGGCCTACGTGCTGTCATTCATCGACCGTCAGATTCTCAACCTGCTGGTTGGCCCCATCCGCGCAGACCTGGGTATTTCCGATACGCAGATGAGCCTGCTGATGGGCTTGTCCTTCGCTATTTTCTACACCATCGCCGGCATTCCCCTCGGGCGGGTCGCCGATAGCCGCAGCCGCCGCGGCCTGATTGCCTGGGGCATCCTGTTCTGGAGTCTGATGACCGCAGCCTGCGGCCTGGCCAAGCAATATTGGCACTTCGTGGTGTTCCGGATCGGCGTGGGTGCCGGTGAAGCGGCGTTGTCCCCGGCGGCCTATTCACTGATGGCCGACAGCTTTCCACCGGAAAAGCGCGCTACTGCGATCAGTGTCTATTCCATGGGTATCTATCTGGGCGCCGGGATGGCGTTTCTGCTCGGCGGCATCGTCATCACCTGGGCCAACGCCCAAGGGCCGATGGACTTGCCGTTGCTCGGCACGGTGCGCCCCTGGCAGCTGATCTTCCTGGTGCTGGGTGCGGCTGGCGCGCTCTTCTGTCTGGTGTTGCTGGCGATCCGCGAGCCGAGCCGCAAGGGCGTGGGCGCGGGTGTCGCCGTGCCCTTGAAGGAAGTAGGCGCCTACCTGCTGAGCATCCGCAAGGCCGTCATCTGCCACAACTTCGGTTTCGCCTGCCTGTCCTTCGCCTCCTACGGCGCCTCGGCGTGGATACCGACTTTCTTTATCCGCAACCACGGCCTGACCCCGGGTGAAGTGGGCATCTATTACGGCAGCCTGGTCATGGTCGCCGGTTCGCTGGGTATCGTATTCGGCGGGCGTCTGTCGGATTACCTGTCGCGTCGTGGTTACAAGGACTCGAACATGCGCGTGGGCCTGCTCGCTGCGGCACTGACCCTGTTCTGCAACGTGGTCTATCTTGTCGATAACATGACCCTGTTGTGGATCATCATGTTCTTCAACGTGTTCACCGTGGCCATGCCGTTCGGTGTCGCGCCGGCGGCGATCCAGGAAGTCATGCCCAATTCCATGCGTGGTCAGGCGTCGGCCATCTACCTGTTCGTCATCACGCTGATCGGTCTGGGAATCGGCCCGACCGCGGTGGCACTGGTGACCGACTATGTATTCCAGGATGACTATGCCATCCGTTATTCGATTTTCTGGGTAGCCAGCATCATCACCATCGGTGCCGTGGTGCTGCTGTGGATGGGCATCAAGCCCTACCGCGAGGCGCGCAACACGCTTGCCGCCTGGGGTGCCCGGCAGGACCAGACGGCGTGACCCGTCATCATTCGACTTACGCGCCTGCGGGCGCAGTGCTTGAAAACAGGAGCTGAACCATGACTGATGCAGTAATCGTATCCACGGCCCGTACCGGCCTGGGCAAATCCTACCGCGGCGCGCTGAACGACACCCACAGCGTCGATCTGGCCGGCTTCGTCATCGAGGAAGCGGTAAAGCGTGCCGGTATCGATCCTGCACTGGTTGAGGATGTGATCCTCGGCGCGACCTTCCATGAAGGTGCCCAGGGCAAGAACATGGCGCGCCTGGCGGCCATCCGCGGTGGCCTGCCGGTGACCACCGCCGGCATGTCGATCAACCGTTTCTGCAGCTCCGGCCTGCAGTCCATCGCCATCGCTGCCCAGCGCGTGATCAGCGAGAAGGTGCCGGCCATCGTTGCCGGTGGTGTCGAGTCCATCAGCCTGTGCCAGAACGACAAGCTCAACATGTTCCGCGGCACCAACGAGTGGATCAAGCAGAACAAGCCCGAGCTGTATCTGTCCATGATCGAAACCGCCGACATCGTGGCTGCGCGCTACAACGTCAGCCGTGAGTCCCAGGACGAGTACTCCCTGATCAGTCAGCAGCGCGTGGCTGCCGGTCAGGAGTCGGGCAAGTTCGACGACGAGATCGTACCGTTCACCACCACCATGAAAGTGCAGAACAAGGAAACCGGCGAAGTCACCGACCAGCAGGTCACCCTGACCCGCGACGAGTGCAACCGCCCGCAGACCACGCTGGAAGGCCTGGCCAGTCTGAACCCGGTGCGTGGCCCCGAGCATTTCGTCACCGCCGGTAACGCCAGCCAGCTGTCCGACGGCGCATCCGTCTGTACCGTGATGAACGGCAAGGTTGCCGAGCAGCTGAACATCGAGCCCATGGGTATCTTCCGCGGCTTCGCCGTTGCCGGTTGCGAGCCGGACGAGATGGGTATCGGCCCGGTCTTCGCTATTCCGCGCCTGCTTGAGCGCAATGGCCTGAAGATGGACGACATCGGTCTGTGGGAACTGAACGAAGCCTTCGCTTCCCAGGTTGTCTACTGCCGCGACCGTCTGGGCATCCCGATGGAAAACCTCAACGTCAATGGCGGCTCCATCGCTATCGGTCACCCCTACGGTGTCACCGGCTCGCGTCTGACCGGCCATGCGCTGATCGAGGGCAAGCGCCGCGGCGTCAAGTACGTGGTCGTGACCATGTGCATCGGTGGTGGCCAGGGCGCTGCCGGTCTGTTCGAGATCGTTTGATCCCGCAATAGATTGCAGGCTGTGACTCGCAAGCGAACCCGAGCCCTGCTCGGGTTTTGCTTTTTAGCTGAACCTGTTTGTTTCAAGCTGACCCGGAGCACTTTTTCATGACACAGAAGATCATCAATACCGACGATCTCGCCTTTCTGTTGTACGAGCTGCTGGACGTCGAGCGCTTTACCGAATTTCCCCGTTATGCCGATCATAGCCGCGATACCTTCGATGCTGCGATCGAACTGGCGCTGAAAGTGGGTGCCGAGACCTTCGCCCCGCATAACCATTTGTGTGACGGTGACGAACCCCGTTTCGAAAACGGCAAGGTCGTTATTCGCCCGGAAGTCTCCGAGGCGTTGGCCGTATTGCGCGATACCGGGCTGATGGCTGCCTCCCAGGACTACGAGCGCGGGGGCATGCAGTTGCCCTCGGTGATTGCCCAGACCTGTATCGGCCTGATCAAGGGTGCCAACGTCAGCACCCAGGCCTATGCCGGGCTGACGATTGCGGCCTGTAACCTGATCATGGCCCACGGCAGCGAGGAATATAAACAGCGCTTCGCCGAGCCGATGATGGCCGGGCGCTTCTTCGGCACCATGTGCCTGACCGAGCCCCAGGCCGGCTCTTCACTGGCGGATATCAAGACTCGCGCAGTTCCGGCGGGTGATGGTAGCTACCGCATCACCGGCAACAAGATCTTCATTTCCGCTGGTGATCACGAGCTGAGCGAGAACATCGTGCATCTGGTGTTGGCCAAGCTGCCGGATGCGCCGCCCGGCGTGAAGGGCATCTCGCTGTTCATCGTGCCCAAGTTCATGGTCAACGAGGA
>DXBL01000031.1 GCA_019116555.1 Candidatus Pseudomonas excrementavium | reverse complement strand
CTCGCTGTTCGTCAACGTCGGCGAGCGCACCAACATCACCGGCAGCGCCAAATTCGCCCGGCTGATCCGCGAAGACAACTACACCGAAGCCCTGGAAGTCGCCCTGCAGCAGGTAGAAGCCGGCGCCCAGGTGATCGACATCAACATGGACGAAGGCATGCTCGACTCGAAGCAGGCCATGGTGACCTTCCTCAACCTGATCGCTGGCGAGCCGGATATCTCCCGGGTGCCGATCATGCTCGACTCTTCGAAGTGGGACATCATCGAGGCCGGCCTCAAGTGCATCCAGGGCAAGGGCATCGTCAACTCCATCTCCATGAAGGAAGGGGTCGAGGAGTTCAAGAAGCATGCCCGGCTGTGCAAGCGCTACGGCGCCGCGGTGGTGGTGATGGCCTTTGACGAAGCCGGCCAGGCCGACACCGCTGCCCGCAAGAAGGAAATCTGCCAGCGCTCCTACGATATTCTGGTCAATGAAGTGGGCTTCCCGCCGGAAGACATCATCTTCGACCCGAACATCTTCGCCATCGCCACCGGTATCGAGGAGCACAACAACTACGCGGTAGACTTCATCGAGGCCTGCGCCTTCATCCGCGACCACCTGCCCCACGCGCTGACTTCGGGCGGGGTATCCAACGTGTCCTTCTCGTTCCGCGGCAACAACCCGGTACGCGAGGCAATCCACTCGGTATTTCTGTACTACGCGATCCAGAATGGCCTGACCATGGGCATCGTCAACGCCGGCCAGCTGGAAATCTATGACCAGATTCCGCTGGACCTGCGTAACAAGGTCGAGGATGTGATCCTCAACCGCCACCCCGGTGCCACCGAGGCCCTGCTGAATGTCGCCGAGGATTATCGCGGCGACGGCGCAGCGAAAGAGGTGGAAAACGAGGAATGGCGCAGCCTGCCGGTCGACAAGCGACTGGAGCATGCGCTGGTCAAGGGCATCACCGCGTTCATCGTCGAAGATACCGAAGAAGCCCGCCAGCAGGCCACTCGCCCGATCGAAGTCATTGAGGGCCCACTGATGTCCGGCATGAACGTGGTCGGCGATCTATTCGGCTCGGGCAAGATGTTCCTGCCCCAGGTGGTCAAGTCCGCCCGGGTAATGAAACAGGCCGTGGCGCACCTGATCCCGTTTATCGAAGAGGAGAAAGGCGACAAGCCCGAGGCCAAGGGCAAGATCCTGATGGCGACGGTGAAAGGCGACGTGCACGATATCGGTAAAAATATCGTCGCCGTGGTGCTGGGCTGTAACGGCTACGACATCGTCGACCTGGGCGTGATGGTGCCCGCGGACAAGATCCTCAAGACCGCAATCGAAGAGAAGTGCGACATCATCGGCCTGTCCGGCCTGATTACTCCGTCCCTGGACGAGATGGTTCACGTCGCCCGGGAAATGCAGCGCCAGGACTTCCAGCTGCCGCTGATGATCGGCGGCGCGACCACCTCCAAGGCGCACACCGCAGTGAAGATCGACCCGCATTACAAGAACGATGCGGTGGTCTACGTCACCGACGCCTCCCGTGCGGTGGGTGTGGCCACGACGCTGCTGTCGAAGGAACTGAAGCCGGACTATGCACAGAAGACCCGTGACGAGTACGCCATGATTCGCGAGCGTACCGCCAACCGCGCGGCGCGCACCGAACGCCTGAGCTACGAGAAAGCCCTGGCCGCTGGCCCGCAGTTCGATTGGTCGGAGCATACGCCGGTCCAGCCGAGCTTCCTGGGCCGAAAGGTGCTGGAGGATATCGACCTGCGGGTGCTCGAAGAGTACATCGACTGGACGCCCTTCTTCATCTCCTGGAACCTGGCAGGCAAGTATCCGCGCATCCTCGAGGACGAGGTGGTGGGTGAAGCAGCCACCTCCCTGTTCAACGACGCCCAGGCCATCCTGCGCAAGCTGATCGACGAGAAGCTGATCCGCGCCAAGGCGATCTTCGGCTTCTGGCCGGCCAACCAGGTCGATCACGACGATATCGAGCTGTATGACCAGCAAGGTCAGCCGATCAGGCGGTTGTTCCACCTCCGTCAGCAGACGGTCAAGACAGATGGCAAGCCGAACTTCTGCCTGGCCGATTTCGTCGCGCCCAAGGACAGCGGCGTTACCGACTATGTCGGCGGCTTCATCACCACTGCCGGCATCGGCGCCGAGGAAGTGGCCAAGGCTTACCAGGAGGCCGGCGACGACTACAATTCGATCATGGTCAAGGCCCTCGCCGACCGCCTGGCCGAGGCCTGCGCCGAGTGGCTGCACCAGCGCGTGCGTCGCGAGTATTGGGGCTATGACCCGGAAGAACAGCTGAGCAATGAGGAGCTGATCAAGGAACAGTACAAGGGCATCCGCCCTGCCCCCGGCTACCCGGCCTGCCCGGACCACACCGAGAAAGGCACGCTGTTCGACCTGCTCGACCCCGAGGCCAACTCCGGCGTGACGCTCACCGAGCACTACGCCATGTTCCCGACCGCGGCGGTCAGCGGTTGGTACTTCGCCCATCCCAAGGCGCAGTATTTTGCCGTCGGCAAGATCGACAAGGACCAGGTGGAAAGCTACAGCAAGCGCAAGGGTCAGGATATCGACACCACCGAGCGCTGGCTGATGCCCAACCTGGGTTATGACGTCTGATATTGGGTAAGCGTCGGATCCAGCTACTGCCCAGCCGGGAGCGTTTCAAGAACATCACCTTGCTGGGCCTGCCGATTGTGGGGGGCATGCTCAGCCAGAGCGTGCTGAACCTGGTAGACGCCGCCATGGTCGGCTCCCTGGGCGAAGCTGCACTGGCAGGTGTCGGCCTGGGCGGTTACGCCAACTTCGTGATCATCGCGTTGGTCATGGGGCTGGGCGTGGGAGTTCAGGCCACCGTGGCCCGCCGCCGCGGCGAAGGCCGCAACGAACAGCTCGCCGCACCGCTCAATCATGGCCTGTTCATCGCCGCCCTGCTGTCCCTGCCGCTGATGCTGCTGTGCTGGTTCAATGCCGAGCACATCATCGGCTTGCTGAGCGACGATGGGGATGTCATCGCCATCGGCAGTGATTACTTTCAGTGGCGCACCCTGGCGGTCATCGCCGTGGGCTGGAACTTCGCCTATCGGGGCTACTGGAATGGCATTCGCCAGACCGGGCGTTATCTGCAGATTCTGGTGGCCATGCATGTGTTCAATGTGGTCATCAGCTATGGCCTGATTTTCGGGCATTTCGGCCTGCCGGAAATGGGCGCGGCCGGCTCCGGGCTGGGCACCAGCATCGCCATGTTCCTGGGCACCGGCATGTATTTCCTGCTGACCTGGCACACCGGCCGCCGCCATGGCTTCATGCGCAGCCTGCCGAGCCTGACGGATATCCGCTTCATGCTGCGCCTGTCTGTGCCCAACTCCCTGCAGCAGTTCTTCTTCGCCACCGGCGTGACGGCCCTGTTCTGGATCATCGGCCAGATCGGCACCGCCGAACTGGCCATCGCCCATGTGCTGGTCAACCTGGCGTTGCTGCTGATCCTGCCCGGCGTCGGCCTGGGCATGGCAGCCACCACGCTGGTCAGCCATAGTCTCGGCGAGCAGCAACCTCAGGAAGCCTACCGCTGGGGCTGGGATGTGGTGCGGGTAGCGGTCGTCACGCTGTTCATCATGGGCCTGCCCTTCTGGTTGGTACCTGAGCTGATACTGCAAGCATTCACCCGGGACCCGGAGCTGCTGACCCTGGGTATCTGGCCTTTGCGTATCACCGGCTTGGGCATGACTCTGGATGCCATCGCTCTGGTACTGACCCAGGCGCTGCTGGGGGCCGGTGCCAGCCGCACGGTGATGAGCGTGAACCTGGGCAGTCAGTGGCTGATATTCCTGCCCTGCGCCTACCTCGCCGGGCCTATCCTCGGCGGCGGGCTGCTGGCGGTTTGGCTGCTGCAGAGCCTGTATCGGGTCATGACTTCTGTTATCTTTGCCATAATGTGGGAGCGCAAGCACTGGGCTGATATTCAGATCTGATGATCCAGCAGGCGAGACAACGATGACCGATAAAAAGAACGATGACAGGGACACACCGCCACGGATGCGCCGGCGAGACATGATCAGCACCATTCTGTTCGGTGCCCTTGGGGTTCAGAGCAACAAGGCCAGGGAGCGGGATTTCAGCCACGGCAAGCCAAGCCACTTCATCTTCTTCGGGCTTGGCTTCATGCTGGTGTTCATCCTGGTATTGGTGGGTGTGGTCAAACTGGTAACCCACCTCGCCGGCTAGAGATGGAGCCCTAGTGCTGGCTGACCCAGAATACGGCAGCCGCCACGGCGATCAGAATCAGTGCCACGGCTGCAAAGGCATCGAGACCACTGTTTTCGTCGCCACCGGTATGGATATCGTGGTTGTCCATGAAGGTCTTCCTCTTGTTTTTGAAATGGGAATGTTCTGCCGATACAGTTAAGCCCAGCCCGCGCAAATGCACAAGTGACAGCGGGACCGGACTCTCTTATTCGATCTAAGCATATAAATAAACATTCCTTTTAAGCATAAAGAAAAACTGATATCGTCTGCGCGCTTCCTGAGCCATGCCGGGTTGTGCTTCCGTAGTCACGGGCAACAGAGTGCCCTACAACAGGTTGTCAGAATGTATATTTACGACGAGTATGATCAACGCATCGTCGAGGACCGCGCCAAGCAGTTCCGCGATCAGGTACGCCGCTACCTCGCCGGTGAATTCTCCGAAGCGGAATTCCTGCCGCTGCGCCTGCAGAACGGCTTGTACATCCAGCGTTACGCTCCGATGCTGCGTATCGCGGTGCCCTATGGGGTGCTGTCGTCCGAGCGCCTGCGCAAACTGGCGCACATCGCTCGCCATTACGACAAGGGTTTCGCCCACATCACCACGCGCCAGAATATCCACTTCAACTGGCCGAACCTGGAAGATGTGCCGGATATCCTGGAAGAGCTCGCATCGGTACAGATGCACGCCATCCAGACCAGCGGCAACTGCATCCGCAACACCACCACCGACCAGTTCGCCGGCGTCGCTGCCGATGAGCTGATCGACCCGCGCCCCTGGTGCGAGATCGTCCGCCAATGGTCGACCTTCCACCCCGAATTCGCCTTCCTGCCGCGCAAGTTCAAGATCGCCATCAACGGAGCCGAGGAAGACCGCGCCGTTATCGGCATCCACGACATCGGCCTGAACGCTGTGCGCAACGAAGCCGGCGAGCTGGGCTTCCAGGTGCTGGTCGGCGGCGGCCTGGGCCGTACTCCCATGGTCGGTGCCGAAATCCGCTCCTTCCTGCCGTGGCCGCACCTGTTGACCTACCTGGAAGCCATTCTGCGTGTGTATAACCGCTATGGCCGTCGGGACAACAAATTCAAGGCGCGCATCAAGATTCTGGTCAAGGCGCTCACCCCCGAGGTATTCGCCGAGAAGGTCGAAGCCGAGTGGCAGAACCTCAAGGATGGCAGCGCCACCCTGACCGAAGCAGAGCTACAACGGGTCAGCAAGTACTTTGTCAGCCCCGAGCTGGAAAGCTTCGCCGGCGACGATGCTGGCTATCTGGATAAGCGCAGCAGCGACAACGGATTCAACAACTGGGCCACCCGCAACGTGCAGGCGCACCGCGCGCCGGGCTACGCCGCCGTGACCCTGTCGCTCAAGCAAACCTCCATCGCCCCCGGCGATATTTCAGCCGAACAGCTGGATGCCGCCGCCGAGCTGGCCGATCAATACAGCCTGGGTGAAATCCGCTCCACCCACTACCAGAACCTGGTACTGCCCTATGTGCGCCAGCAGGATCTGTATGAGCTGTGGCAGAAATGTCGTGAGCTGGGCTTTGCGACGCCCAATATCGGCCTGCTGACCGACATCATCTGCTGCCCCGGCGGTGACTTCTGCTCTCTGGCCAATGCCAAGTCGATTCCGATTGCCGAGTCGATCCAGGCTCAGTTTGACGATCTCGACTACCTATACGACATCGGCGACATGGAGCTGAACATCTCCGGCTGCATGAACGCCTGTGGCCACCACCACGTCGGCCATATCGGCATTCTCGGTGTGGACAAGAAAGGTGAGGAGTTCTACCAGGTATCGCTGGGTGGCAAATCCGGTCGTGATGCCGCCATCGGCAAGATCCTCGGCCCCTCCTTCGCCGCCGTCCAGATGCCCACTGTGGTGCAGAAGCTGATCGACGTCTATGTCGAGAACCGCACGCCGGAAGAGCGCTTCATTGACACCTACGAGCGCATTGGTATGGCCCCGTTCAAGGAGCGCGTGTATGCAGCAGATAATTAAGGGCAACCAGGTCGTTCCTGACACCTGGGAAATGCTGGCCAAGGATGCCAGCCTGGAACAGCTGACCAATTCCGGGGACATTATCGTGCCGCTGGCCATGTGGCTGGAACACGCCCATGCCCTCAAAGCACGGGATGGCCGCCTGGGTGTGTGGCTGGATGCCGACGAAGAAGCCGAAAGCATTGCTGATGACCTGGAGCACTTTGCGGTTATCGCACTGAACTTCCCGGTCTTCAGCGACGGCCGCAGCTACTCCAATGCCCGCCTGCTACGCGACCGCTACCAATACCAGGGCGAGCTGCGCTCGATTGGCGATGTACTCCGCGACCAGCTGTTCTTCATGCACCGCTGCGGCTTCGACGCCTACGCCCTGCGCGAAGATCATGACCCCCATGCCGCACTGGCCAGCCTGAATGACTTCTCCGAGGTTTATCAGGCGGCTACCGATCAGCCGTTGCCACTATTTCGGCGACGTTAATCAAAAGCAAAAAAACCGGACGCTCAGGCGTCCGGTTTCGTTTTGGGGCATCCAATGGGCCATCGTTTCTCTGAGATGGTGCTTTATTCCTTTTCAGAATAATCCAGCCCTCGGTCATTTACCGGCCTAACTTGCCCTGAGTTCACAGCCTTTGCCTTTTCTTCATCGGTATAAGGTCGACAGGCTACACTGTATACATTCTGGTACCACTGCGCGCGACGGTGAATAAACTTCAGCCGACGAAAATACAGGCCATAGCCTTTTACGAAGCAGGCAGCATCTTGCTGAGGAATGTTAGCAAAGACATTTTCTTCCGGATACACCAGGTACGGGAAGTACCAGCTTTCTGCGATTTGATAAAACTTACCATTGTTCAATACGGTACTGCAGGGTAGAGAGGTGCAACCAGTAAATTGGTATAGCTCGCCGGCTTCAATTTCTTGTTTGCCGGTTGTATAGACCAACTCTTCAAAATTGGTTGAGTAAAAATAAACCGCCGACAATGCAATATGCAGTAGCCAAGCCGACGTCCCCATACCCATAGAGCAAATGATAAATCGCTTGCCAGAAAAAATCGGCTTGCCGTTATCTTGTAATGTTACTTTTCCATCTTCGCGCTCATAGGCCGCCCAATGAAATGCTTTGGCGATAAGACTGAATAGCGTGCGGGCCAGCCCCCAGACCGCCAGCATCACGGCTGCCAGCTTGCCCAAGATAAAAACAGACATATCATAGATTTTGAGCAAGCCACCTTTAAGCTTGAGTGAGCGGTCCATCCCGCTCACCCATGCCGGCCGCGTATCTATCTCGCTTGCTCTTACACTGGTCGACGCTTCCAGTTTACGAGCTCGCTCCACCAACGGATCCCGTTCCGGCATAGTCACGCTCCGTTAGCCTGTTGCTTGTTCAACACCTTGACCATCGGGCAAACTCATGACCGGGCAGCGTTCGACCTCATCGTAACCGATGGTGATAATGCCGCTACTTTGGTCTGCAAATAGTACGGTATTGGCAATTTCAGGCTTAATAACGCCCTCAATATAACCGGTAATACCACGGGCACCGTTTACGGGCTTGTAATGATCGCGGCACATGGCAGACAGTGCCGTAGAGTCCATCGCAACGGTCAGGTTAGGCATGGTCGTTCGTACCATTTCATTGAGCTTGTTGATTTCACGCATAGCGATCATTTCAATAATCGACAGGCTCAACGTATTGAAGCAAACAATATTTTGTCGACCACTGAAGCGGTTCAGAAACTCGGGACGATATTCCTTTTCCAGGTCTTCCATCGCCAGTTCTTCAGCGATGGAAAAATTGCTTTGGCCCAGGAAGTGCCGGGTGCCAATGTTAGTGGTCATTAAAATGATGGAGTCTCTAAACGAGACCGTCAAACCTCGGTTGTCCGTCAGACGTGCATCATCGAGAATCTGTAAAAACACGTTGAAGATGTCAGGATGCGCTTTTTCGATTTCATCGAAAAGAATGATTCGGCGCGGATTCTTACGCATTTCATTGGTTAAAATACCGCCTGCTTCATAGCCTTCATAACCCGGAGGCGCTCCAATGAGCTTCGCAACGGCGTGCTTCTCCATATACTCCGACATATCGAAGCGCAACAGCGCGCTTTCGTCATCGAATAGCTCCGCCGTCAAGGCTTTCGCAATTTCGGTTTTACCGACACCAGACGGCCCTAAAAACAGGAACGACGCCTGAGGCTTATTGGGTGCCTGTAACCCAGCTTTGGCCACCCGCACCTGATTGGCGAGTTTTGTTATAGCGACATCTTGGCCATAAACACGCTTTGCTAATTGGGCATCCAGGTGCAGCAGCTTTTTACGCTCATCTTGAGTAAGCTTGGTCACAGGAATGCCAGAGATGGAACTGAACTCGATGAGTACCTGCTCTCGTTCCAGCTCCAACTGATCGTTGATTTCCTTGGCCTGCGCTTCAAAGTCGCTTTTCTTTTCTTTAACCAAGGCCTCGTATTGACTGATTTTTTGTTTAATATGGGTGACCACCTCGGAATCGAGGCTGACTGTGTCCAGCATGAAGCGATTTAACGCAGACGTGCTTCCTTTTATTCCCTCTTTATCGCCTGCGTTTTCCCGAGCTTCAGCTTCTTTTAAAAGCTGCGTTTCCAGCTCATTTTCTAAACGACGAATGCCCTCTTCGCCATTGCGTAATTCCTGGAACAGTTTTTTTATGGTCTGTTGCCGTGTTTGCCATTGTTGCGAGACGGTCTGGATATTCGCTTTCAGCTCGTTTATACGAGGGGAATTTGGTTCCTCTTGCGCCAGTGCTTCCAGCTCGGCTTCCCAAACCACTATTCTCGGGTCTTTAGAATGGGCTCGTAACCGATAACTGGTTAACGCGCGATCCAGCAACGTAAATGAGCGCTCCGGTTGCGCTCGGCTTAACCCCATATCCCGCACACGGTACTTTTCGGTTAACTCTACCGCAGCGGCTATCGCCGAATCGGCTATGCGAATTTTGTGAAACGGCTCCAGCCTGCGGCGTGCGGTCTGATCAACAATGTCGATTAGCTCATCCGCAGCCGGCTCACTCAAGTCCAGCACGGTATAGTATTCGCGCATGTCAGAGTGGGCGCTCAACACCACATTCAAATCTGCATCGCGGCTTTCCAAAATAACCTGAGTATCTTTTTTTCGCACGGCGCGCATTAGCGCGTTGATCAGGTGGGAAGCACCATTATTCCGTGATGCTTCGATAAAATCGCGCATGTCATCAATGATCAATACGCTGTCGGGTGTGCGGGCGAGTATTTTCAGAGCTTTCTGGAAGCTATCATTAATCGTGTTCGGGTTACCTGACGCAAACAGACCATCGCTATCTAACCAGAAAAAACGCTTGCTGATCAGGTCGTAGGGAGCTCCGTCGTCTAATTTGCGCTCTTCCAAACCAAGGCACAACGCCGAGCAGCCTTCACCACCAGAGCCAACCAGCAGAATGTTATTTGCGTTCCGTCGCGTTAAAATAGCGGTCAGCTGCTGTACTGGCTCTGTGCGCCCAATTAACGAAAACTCAGGGCGTTGTGCGAGGTAATCATGACCACGTATTAGATGGTCGTGTATCGGGGTGTTTGCTTGTCCTGACATTGAATATCTCGTTTCCATTTGAGACTCGCTGGCGTATGAGCCAGCCCCTTTTTCTTCTAAAAAGCTCAATAACCTAGCGCGTTTATGCTGGTTAGGTTACTTACCCTTGGTTAGATGGAAATGGTTGAAGATGAACAAGACCTATAGTTTAAGGTCGGAAAAAGATATCTCAGCTTCTCGAACTGAGGTTTCAGCGTCTTGTTCAGGTATAGATGTGCCCGCCGCGTTCATTACCTCAGCGGTAACACCTTTGGCCTTTTTAATAGAGCTGGCCAAGTCCGCAGCCGTTGACTCAATTTCACGCTGCAGGACCTTTTGCTCCTCCAAGGCTGAGCGTGTAATTTCGGTTGCCTTGTCGCTAATGTCTTTATAAGTTGCCAGCTGTTCAATTGCCTTTGATAACTCATCATTTTGCAAGTGCATATTCGTCGCATTTTTAATTGCTTCGTTCTGCGCGATATCATGAGTAATTGTATTCATTTTGTTCAGTGTGTTTTGCGTTGTTGTGCGCGCCTCATTCAAGGCGGCGGACGATACGGCAGTTAACACTGTACTTAAGCGGCTTGCGATACCCGCGGTGCCGCTGGTGTGCATTTTGCGAGTGTGACTTATTTGCTGATTATTGGTATCACGCATGGACTTGATGTTCATACTCTCTTCCTGCAGCTCTCCCAATGTGCTTAATGTATCCACTTTGGACGCCGTTAATGCTTCAATGTGCTCATTAACTGCTTCGAGCTTATCTTCACGCTCATATTGCGCTAACGTGGTTTCTTCCTCAGCGGTAATATTAAATCGATTAGACAAGTCGGCATTGCTGACTTCAGCATCTTTTATACCGTCACTGACGACAGCAAAAATGCGCTTCATATTGCCGTTTACGGTGTCGACATTTTTAATCTGCGATCTTATTTTGCCCATCCGGTCCAGAACAGAGCCGGTACGCTCATCCGTTGTGTTTACAAAATCCAACGCGGCTTTCACCAGGCTTTCTTGACGGTCTTTATGCTCCTCAGACGTGATGTCCAGCAATTCACGTAGCTGCTCTTTTTCCGCTGAAAACTCAGCAAACCTGGTCTCACGATTAAATGTGGTGCTTTCAATTTTTTCACGCAATGCTGCAGCAGTATTTTTGTGATTTTCAATGAGCACTTCGTTGCGAGCAATGTTTTGCAAAGCATCTTTCTTTACGCCGCCCATACCAAACCAAGAGCGATCTTCACGCAAAGCAGCGATATCTTGATTCAGTTTCAGAATGTTAGCCTCAAGCGTATTCAACTCAGCTTCTTGCTCGGCACGTAGCTGTTTAATGCGCTCTTCTTCTTCCTTATCCTCTTGGATTTCTTTGAATACATCGTACATGGCGCCATCGCTTGCCATATTGAGGCGATGTACGGCATCAATGATTTCAATAAGCGGTGTTATTTTCTGCTCGAAGCTAAGCAGGGAGGAATTCATGTCTTCAAAAACTGCCTGCAGCTCAGAGAAGGCTTCAGTATCAGCAAGCCGAATAATCTCTTTCGACATTTCCTTACGGTAGGCCATCAAGTATTCTTTGAACTGTTCAAAGGAGGCGAGTCTCGCTTCATTTTCTTCTTTTGACTCTGTCTCGTTATAGGCTAATGCTCTAGCGACAGCGTCTTTCTTTTCGGAGGGCGAGGCGTCTGACTGGACGACAATTTGATGGAATGGGTTGCTTTCGATTTGAGCAAACTGCTTGGAAATTGTGCTTTCTTCCGATTTTTCAGTAGTATCGACCGCCCGCTTCTTGGTATATTTTTCGACAGCTGCATCCGCGAGCGATTTCGAAATTTTGCCTTTGGCAGCACCTTTTGCCATTGTTCACTTCCTTGAATTATCAATTGCTTAATAAGAATAGCTCGTTAGAGCCTTAGCCCAATGCAGCGCATATTATAAAATAAATCTGGGTTTCAGTGACGCGAAAGTGTGACCCAATAGACATTTAGAGGAAATAAAGTTCGGCGCTTGTGTTAATGGCTGTCACGTCGCTACTTTAAGACAACACGCACCTCTTATTGCTTCCTGAGATGTGGCTCTAGGCAAGACGGCCAAAGGGGCAACCAGGCTGACACGAGGGAGCCCGTTGCTTAGCGCGGTATCGGCATTACCTGCGGCTCAAGACTCAACACCACCTGACCTTCATTCTCCTCGGCCTTCAGCGGCAAACTATAGTTTGGAAAATGTAAAGCAAATACCGCCCCATCCGCCAACAACGCCTGCGCCATCGGCGCAAGCGCCTCAGCGGAACTTGCACAGCCATCCTTACCCACCCGTCCTTCCAATAGCCGCTGCTCGGTGCCCGACATCTGGTGAGCCACAAGCCGCCATGAAGTGTTTATGCCGAGATTGAAGGTGTCGCCGTATACCTCCCCCCAGCCCAGCCCACAAGCTTGCAAGACCATTGGCAACCCCACCTGTGGTTTGGCTTTATTTTCCTTGGCATGAAGCTTGCGAACCCACTCCAACCGGGATATGGCATCCTTAAGGGCATATGTTGCAGGGAAGTCCGACACCTCATACAGCCGCTCCAACCGGCGCACACCGCTCTCAAGCGTCGCCAGATCGTTCTCGCGACGCAGTGAATGTCCCAGTCGATCGATAGCCAGCTGTGCAGCCTCCTTCAGTCCGAGTAACGCAGCCTGCTCATAATGGTAGATCTCTCGGCGGGCATGCTCGTCATGGCTTTCGTCCTCCGACGGCATGCGAGCGAGATAGTAATGCGCTACCGACTCATTATTCTCAGCCCCGACCAGCAAAGCGGCCCGTGCCTCCGCATAGTTCTCCTCCTCCATCAACAGCACACCGTAATTGGTCCATGCGGCATTGTCTCCGCGACTCATGCTCCGCTTCAGCCACTCAACGGCACGCGCGCTGAGTGCATCAGCATCAAAGTGACTGGAAGGATACTTCCGCGCCTCCACAGCAGCTCGCACGTACGCCTTCGCTGCGAATGCCAGTGTTTCGTCGTCATTATTTTCGGCATATGCTTGAGCATAGTAATCACCAGACCGCCCGACCTTCTCCACAAAATATGGAATAGAAGTGATCTTCCCACCCTCATCCGGGTAAGTCATATGGGCAAGATTGAGCAAAGTCGGCATCTTCAGCCCGCGCTCCAGCGCCTCCTCATACAACCTCTCGGCCTGGGGAATATCCCGCTGCGCCTCAGCAATAGTGGCGAGATTGTGGCTGGCCCTGGCAGAGCCAAGATCTCGTGCCCGCTGATAATATGCACTGGCCTTCCTTGCATCTTCGGGAACTCCTTTCCCAAGATGATAAGCCTTGCCCAGCAAGAACAGCCCGTCTATATCATCGGCCGCAGCCGCCACCTCCGCATTCGGCAGAAAAGCCTCGTAATCACCGCTCTCGAAAAGCAGCTCCAGCGTAGAGGCATAAGATGCCGCATGAACGCACATAGTCAGTAGCAGCACATAATTGAGAAATCTCATACATCGTCCTTGATGGTTCGGCAAACAGCTGAGGAAGTCTAGTCTTGTCAGACAACTCTACGCTGCATCAAGGAGTTGTTGAACCGCTCCGGTCGCATAAGCTCGACCGCTTCACGTTTGCACCCAAAGCCAGAGCGTGATCAGAAACAGGTCGATATGTATCTGGTACGTATCTGGTACATTTATTTCGTGCTGTACTGGCCAGCCTGAACGACTTCTCCGAGGTTTATCAGGCAGCTACTGACCAACCGCTGCCATTGTTTCGGCGACGTTGATCAGAAAAACCGGACGCATCAGCGTCCGGTTTTTGTTTGCCTGTGCGCTACAACTACCTCACACCCCGCCCAGAGCCATAAACGCTAGAAACGATACCAACCTGCTGACGATTACCATCAAAATGAGGTCTGGCCAGATATTGGCTCGGCTGAATTTCTTGAGCAGCACGAAAAGCACTACGATGGACAGCGCCCAGCCCACGGTTGGGACCAGCGCAACAATGGCAGCCCCACCCGCAGCAATCACCGCCTCCCTTAGAACCAGATCCACAGAGGTGATTTTTGCTGCAAGCCACAAAACCACACCGCCAATCAAAGCATCCAGAACGACCAAAACCAACTCATCCATTTAAAGTTATCCCTACTTTATTGTCAGGCGGCATTGCCCGGAGCACGCTTTGACAGCCACGCATGAATCAGTCCGGCTTGGAAAAACTGCACAGGAGGCTCAAAACCGCCTGCCTCAATAATTGACGCAACCCTACCGGGCGGAAGAACGCCAACGTCATTGGAATACGCCTTACGCATGCGATCTATCGCCTCTGGCGAAATATCTGACGCCGCCATCATATTTACCCAAGCGCGAAGCAACACTTCATATTCGGCTGACTCTACATCCGAAGCCAGATCAGAACTCGCAAAGATCCCTCCCGGCTTGAGCCTGCGTGATATTTCTCGGAAGAAATCCGACCGCCGTTGTTGATCGAGAATAAATTGCGACACCAAAAAACAAGTGGCGGCGTCGTGGGACCCGCTGGCTGAGAGTGAGTCGAGATAACCTTCATGAAAGTGGCAACGAGACGCAACCCCTTCCTTTTCAGCCCGCTGCCGACAAACATCAAGCATAGGGCCGGAAGGCTCCACCGCAGTAAATTCCCACGTCGGATTTTTATGAGCAAGGTAGGCTAGCTCCACTCCTGTGCCCACCCCAACACAGAGGATTCGTGCGTCAGCCGGCAGTTCGGTAAACAATGACTCCAAAAGGAAATACAAGCAGTCTTTGATCGGTGCCGTTTTAGCCCACTGCGCGTCGTAGCTGGCAGCCTGCTGATCGAATATCGCCTTAATTTCGTCTTGATGCATACAGTGCTCCAGGTTCTTGGAGGTCTAACGCAGAGCACAGCGGCGGTCCGAGGGAGGTCTCACGACGGTAGGCCGCTGGTGCGAATGATTAGTTGCCAATGGCCACCCCCGACTCCAGAACCCAACAACGGCCCGGCTTTGGGGAAGACAATAGCCGGTTGTTACGTTTTCAGCACCAGACCAGTCCTTTATAAGGTAACGTCTCCAATTCGGCCAACCGGGTTACCAACGTACCACAATGAAGCTCAAGGCGATGTCCGTTCGGATCAAGAAAGTATATGGAATCGCCCTCACTGCTATTCTGCTTCCACTCTGTGATTCCTGCATTTCGCAGCTTGGTGCGGAGTTCATAAAGCTCTTCTTCGCCGATACTGAAAGCAACATGCGAGTAGTCATTGGCAGGCTGGGGCACTCCAACGCTCAGGCATATCCAGGTTTCTCCTGCGGTGAGATAAGCACCGGTATCCCAGAAAACATGCAGCCTCATTCCGAGCAGATCACGGTAGAACACAATTGATGCGCTCAGATCGGCGACCGGGAAGGTAATGTGATTGATGTCCATGATCGCGCTTTGCCCGAGTAAACGTAATGTTCAGGTTAAGGAGCGCTACGTCAGCAGCGTCCCAGCGAGCGCCGGGGGTGGATCCTTCGCCTTCGCGAAGGATGACGAGGTGATGGGACGGATGACACGTGGGTGCTGATGTAATGTGAGTACCACGCTCATCCCGCCTTACGCAGCGTCAGATTAATCCGCTGACTCCCCAACTCTGGATGCGGAATATCCCCCAGCGGCATCACCCCATGAAACCGCATTCTATCCACCCCACCCCATACGGCTACGTCGCCGTGACTCAGGATCGTTCGCGCTGGCCGATCCGAGCGTTTGAAGCCGCCGAACAGGAAGGTGGCGGGCATGCCCAGGGAGATCGAGACGATGGGGGCGTTGAAGTCGCATTCGTCCTTGTCCTGGTGCAGGCCCATGCGGGCGCCGGGGAGGTAGCGGTTGATCAGGCAGGTATCGGGATGGAAGTCGTTGAAGCCGGCTTCTCTGGCGGCGTGATGGGCCAGTTCCAGCAGGCAGTCTGGCATGGTCGGCCAGGGTTGGCCGCTATCCGGGTCGATGGGGCTGTAGCGGTAGCCGTATTCGTTGGATACCCAGCCGAGCTTGCCGCAGGCGGTGGTTTGCACTGACATACGTCGCCCGCCTTTGGTCGTCATCTGCCGAAAGGGAGCTTGGTGCTGGATAGCTTCCAGCGCAGTGAGCAATTGATCGAGCCAAGGCTCGGCAAAGCCGGGCAGGAGGAACGCTTGCGCGCCCATCGCTATGCGCTGCCCCGGCTGCGCCTGGTGAAACAGATCCAGCGTGCTCATTGATCCTCAGCCGAGATTGACCACGGCGCGGCCGACCATACCTCCGGCCAGGATGGTTTTGA
>DXBL01000255.1 GCA_019116555.1 Candidatus Pseudomonas excrementavium | reverse complement strand
CAGTTGGCGCCATGGCCTGGCGCTTCCGGCAGCGAGGTGGTGGGCGCTGCCACCATGCTGCCGCTGGGCTCATGGGTCAGCGCCTTGAGGGTGATCAACGAGCGGATCACCGCCTCACGCCAGCGGCCATGGTAGGAGCACTGGCGGACCCAATCGCGCCACCAAAGCATGCAATCATTGAGCAGTTGTTGCGGCTCGGCATGTACGTCGGGCTGCTGCTCGGGCAGCAAATGAAAGAGGGTGAATTCACGCATCTCGCCAGCGTCCAGAGCGAAGCTGGCGCTGACGTTATCCGTGCCGATACGTAGCGACGATGCGCTTTTGAGCAGCAACCGCTGGCCATCGCTATCCCACAGACTGACGCCCCGGGCGCCTTCTTCGCAGCGCGCCGCGCGCGCGCCATAACCGAAGCGGGGGACCAGTTGCATGTTCATCTGCACGCGGCCTTCGAGCCCCTCGACCCGGCGCACGATCAGGGCTTCGCTGTTCAGCGGCATGAAATCGGTGATACGCACCCGCCCTTCATCGCCACAGTCGAATTCGGTACAGAGCACCAGGGTGTCGGGCTGATAATGGCGCTGGACATCCTGAGCAGGTGATTGCGGAGCCAACTGCCAGAAGCCATGTTCCTCGGTGCCGAGCAGGCGGGTAAAGCAGGCGGGGGAGTCGAAACGTGGCGGGCAGAACCAGTCGATGCTGCCGTTGCGCCCGACCAGCGCCGCGCAGCGCAGGTTGCCGAGCAGCGCATAATCCTTGATAGGCTGGGTCATGGACAGCTCCCGGTGATAGGCTTCAACGTTTCTTCCGTAACAGCAGCATAGCCAACGGCAGCAAGGGCAGCAGCATGGCGGTGGCGACCGCCCCCCGGTGCATGGTCAACCACAATTGCCGACTGTGGTCGCGGGCATCGGCGTCGAAGCGGCCATGGCTGCCCATGTCGCGGTCGACCGGCTCGAACAGATTGTCAGGTCTCCCGGGTGGCAGCGGCACATCATCCTTCTGGCCGTCATAGCCATCGTCCTTGAGTATCTGATCGGCAATGAGCGGGAAAAACTTGTTGCCCCAGATCGCCTTCACCGCAGGAAAGCCGACGCACACCTCGCGCCGCCGTTGCCCTGCCGCCCAGACGATGCCCCGCGCAGCGACTTCCGGCTGGAAAATGGGTGGCATCGGCTGGGGTTTCTTGTCCAGGCGGGTGCGAGCCCAGTCGAACTGGGGCGTATTGAAGGCTGCCAGATGCACGGTGGTGACATGGATGGCACTGCGTTCATGCTCCAGCTCCACGCGCAGCGCATCGGTGAAGCCGCGACAGGCGAACTTGGCCGCGCAATAGGCCGACTGCAGGGGAATGGCTCGATAGGCCAGTGCCGAACCGATCTGCACGATCATGCCCCGGTTGCGCGGGCGCATATGCCGCAGCGCTGCACAGGTGCCGTGGACCGTACCCAGATAGGTCACCTCGGTGACCCGGCGGTACTCCTCGGCCTGCATCTTGCTGACCGGTGACAGCACGGTGAGCATGGCGTTGTTGACCCAGATATCGATCGGGCCCAGCTCGGCCTCGATCTGCGCGGCGGCGTCATCCACCTGCTGCGCATCGGCCACGTCCATGGTCTTGACCCAGGCGGTGCCACCCAGGGCTTCCACCTCCGCCTTGGCTCCCGCCAGGCCTGCCGCACCACGTGCGAGCAGGGCTACGGTGGCGCCGCTGCGGGCAAACTCGATGGCGGTCGCCCGGCCGACGCCGGCTGAGGCTCCCGTGATCACGACGATTTGCTGGTAATGGCAGGTCATCAGCCGCTCCGGAATTAGTCATTTGTCCTAGACAAATGACTTCCCGGTGGGCTGGGTGTTCAGATAAAACGCAGACCGAAGTCAGGCAAAATGTGTCGGCGCTGAATCAGCGCGCGATGGGGCCTCAGCGCTTCTTCTTGTTGCGCAGTTGCTGGATCAGCCCCTTCGGTGGATGCTTGATGAGCAGGGCGTCTTCACTTTCATCGTATTCGACCCGATCACCCAGCAGGTGCGCCTCGAAGCTGATCGACAGGCCGTCGGCCTTGCCATAGAACTTGAGGAAATTGTTCAGGGCGCGCTTGTCCGGCGGGATTTCTGGGTTCAGCCCGTAATCCTTGTTGCGGATATAGTCATAGAAGGCCCGGGGCTGCTCCTCGTCGATCAGACCGGACAGTTCCTCCAGCGCCACCTGCTCACCCTGGCGGGCCTGCCCACTGACGTAGCCGCTCATGGCCTTGGTCTTGCCCTTCAGTTCCTCTGCCGGCAAATCGGCTTCACCGACATAATCCTGGAAGGCCTGCAGCAGGGTGGTGGTTTCCTGCTCGGGGTTGGCGCCTTCGATACAACCGATGAAGTCCCGGAAATAGTCCGACACGCGCTTGCCGCTGCGCCCGCGGATGAAGGAAATGTATTGCTTGGACGAGGCGTTCTGTTTCCACTCGGTGAGGTTGATGCGCGCCGCCATGTTCAGTGCTGACAGATCCAGGTGTCGGGCAGCCGCCACTTCCAGATCATCAGTTACCGTCACGCCTTCGGTATGGTGCAGCAGGGCGATGACCAGGAAGGCGGTCATGCCCTGACGGTAGCGAATGAACAGTACATGCCCGCCAAGCGCCAGGTTGGAGCCTTCCATCAGGGTTTTCAGGTGCTCGGCCGACTGCTTGGAAAAGCCGACAAAATCCTGCTCTTCATCCAGCAATTGCTGCAGCCAGCCGCTGAACGGATAGGCCCCGCTTTCCTCGTGGAAGTAGCCCCAGGCCTTGTTCGGCTTACTGTTGTACGCTTCGATCAGCCCGGCCAGCAGTTGCTCCAGCGCCTCGGAATTGCCCAGCTCGGCCTCGCGCAGGGTCAGACTGGCGGGCTGGCCGTCAGGCTTCTTGTGAATCTGATGAACAATACTGTTGTCGATGGGCATACTGGTATCCGGGGCGTAGAACAGGTGAACAACGATCGGCTGAACCGATGCGGTCAGCTGCAGCAAGGTACTCCAGTTGCCGATATGTCGCAAATCATCGATGCGCCAGGGTGCCGGAGTCATTTCGATTTTGCAGGGGGAATGATTATGAAGCGAATGATGCTGAGTGGGTTGCTGTTCGGCTGGGCGCTGCTGGCGACCGCCGAGCCGCTGCCATCCTGGCACAACACGCCCGCGGAGCAGGCGGAGCGCGTAGGGCAGGTGCTGGATACGGACACCGGCCTGTGGCTGTCGGCGGACGAGCTGGTCAAACGACTGGCCCCGGCCGAGCATGTGCTGGTTGGCGAGCAACATGACAATGTGGACCATCACCAGTTGCAACTCTGGCTGCTGCAGCGCCTGCAGCAGCAGCGACCTCAAGCCAGTCTGCTGCTGGAAATGCTGACGCCCTCCCAGCAGTCGGCCGTCGACAGTCTGCAGAATGGCGATATTGAAGCGCAGCCGGAACAGCTGGCGGAGCAATTGAACTGGAGCTCCGGCTGGGATTGGAATTTATACGGGCCCATTGTGACCTGGG
>DXBL01000254.1 GCA_019116555.1 Candidatus Pseudomonas excrementavium | reverse complement strand
GGTATCGAGCTGTTGCCGGTTGGCGATTTTGCCTGGTATGACCAGGTGCTGAGCCACTCGCTGATGTTCGGGGTTATCCCCGAGCGTTTTCGCAAGGCGGATGCCGCGCGGCCGGATCTGCAGACCCTGTTTGCCATGGCGCGTGGTGCCACCGGAGGTTGCTGTGGCGGCCATGCCCAGGAGATGACCAAGTGGTTTGATACCAACTATCACTATCTGGTGCCGGAGTTCAGCGCTGACCAGCAGTTTGCCCTGAGCCGGGAGCAGCTGTTCGACGAGGTGAATGAGGCACAGGCGCTGGGGCACAGGGTCAAACCCGTGGTAATCGGGCCGCTGACCTATCTGTGGCTGGGCAAGGTCAAAGGTCGGGAGTTCGACAAGCTGGAGCTGCTTGAGCGGTTACTGCCCTTGTACGGCGAGATCTTTCAGCGGCTGGCGGCACAGGGTGTGGAGTGGGTGCAGATTGATGAACCGATTCTGGTGCTCGATCTGCCGCAGGATTGGAAGAACGCGTTTGAGCGCGCCTATAACCTGCTACAGCAGGAACCGCTGAAAAAGCTGGTCGCGACCTATTTCGGTGGTCTGGAGGACAACCTCGGGCTGGCGGCGGGCCTGCCGGTGGACGGCCTGCATATTGATCTGGTGCGGGCGCCCGAGCAGTATCCGGCCATTCTTGATCGTTTGCCGTCCTACAAGGTTCTGTCGCTGGGGCTGGTCAATGGCCGCAACGTCTGGCGCTGTGATCTGGACAAGGCGCTGGAGGTGCTGCGCCATGCCCATGAGCGTCTGGGCGAGCGGCTCTGGGTGGCACCGTCCTGTTCTCTGCTGCACAGTCCGGTGGATCTGGAGCGGGAGGATCAACTGGATGCCGAGCTGCAAAGTTGGCTCGCCTTTGCGGTGCAGAAGTGTGAGGAGGTGACGACACTGGCCCGCGCCTTGAGTGAACCGCAGGCCGCTGACGTGCAGGCAGCACTGGAGCAGAGCCGGGCGGTGCAGGCCAGTCGAGCCGCTTCCAGGCGTATCCATCGACCGGAGGTGCAGGCCCGTCTGGCGGCAATCCAGCCGGGTGACAGTCAGCGCCAATCAGCCTTTGCCGAGCGCATTGGGCTGCAGCGCGCGCGGTTGAATCTGCCGGCCTTCCCGACCACCACCATTGGGTCCTTCCCGCAGACACCGGCCATTCGTCTGGCGCGCCAGGCGTTCAAACAGGGCAAGCTGAGCGGGGCCGAGTACACCGAGGCCATGCACAGTGAAATCCGTAATGCGGTGAAGGTGCAGGAGCAGCTGGGGCTGGATGTACTGGTGCACGGCGAGGCCGAGCGTAACGACATGGTGGAATACTTCGCCGAGCAGCTGGATGGCTATGCCTTTACCCGGTTCGGCTGGGTGCAGAGCTATGGTTCGCGCTGCGTCAAACCTGCCATCATCTTTGGTGATTTGAGTCGCCCCAAAGCCATGACTGTGGACTGGATCCGCTATGCCCAGCACCAGACCGACAAGGTGATGAAGGGCATGTTGACCGGTCCGGTGACCATGCTGATGTGGTCGTTTCCGCGGGAGGATATCAGCCGCGAGCAACAGGCCCGGCAACTGGCGCTGGCGATCCGCGATGAGGTGACGGATCTGGAAGCGGCTGGCATCCGGATCATCCAGATCGATGAGGCGGCGTTCCGCGAGGGCCTGCCGCTGCGCAGATCAGGCTGGCAGGGCTATCTGGATTGGGCCACTGAGGCGTTCCGCCTGACCGCCAGCGGGGTGCGTGATGAAACGCAGATTCATACCCATATGTGCTACAGCGAGTTCAATGATGTGATCGAGTCGATCGCGGCGATGGATGCCGATGTGATCACCATTGAAACCTCCCGCTCGGACATGGAGCTGCTGGAGGCCTTCGAGCAGTTTGCCTACCCGAACGAGATCGGACCGGGTGTGTATGATATCCACTCACCGAGGGTGCCGAGCACGGCGCAGATGGTCAGCCTGCTGCGCAAGGCCGCGCAGCGGGTTCCGGCGCAGCGCCTGTGGGTCAACCCCGACTGCGGCCTGAAAACCCGCGCCTGGCCGGAAACCAGAGAGGCGCTGGCCAATATGGTGGCTGCGGCGCGTGAACTGCGCGCGGCGGGCTGAAGGCTGATCGCAGCGGGATGCTCCGGCGTCCCGCTGCCTCGACGCCAGCGGGTGTCAGACGTCCTTGCCGTAACTGCGGCTGATGAACTCCGGCTCCACCAGCCCACGACGCTGGTTGATCACCAGGGTCAGCACAAAGAAGAAGTTGCACAGCATATTGCACATGCGCGGCAGCAGCATGGGCACATCTATTCCTTCCTGATCGACCTTGACCATGACGCGGATGGCTTTCTTGCAGGCCGAGCGGGCCAGATGCAGTTGCGGAATCGGTGGCGTGCCTCGGGGCAGCACGAAGCCGTTCAGGCGTTCGGGCACTTCTGCCTTGTAATGATTCAGGCGCTGCTGCAACCAGGCCTGATCTTCCTCGCTGACGGCCAACCGGCCACGGATCGAGCCGTTGATATGAAAGGCCAGCGGCTGGATCTGCTCAAGGTCAGCGGCGATATCCGGCATGTCCTCGGGCAGGTGGGAGATGATGGCGCCGATATGACCGCACAGCTCATCGGTGATGACCTCGAAGTCGCACAGCGACGAGCTTTCGTACATGAAGGGGTAACACATCTCGTCAACGTTCTTGCCGAACTTAAAGGCCATGGGACGTTACCTCGGAATGATAATAGGAGGATCGTTGTCCAGGTCGATATGAGCATCGATCTGGAAAGCTTGCTGCAGGTGAGCGCTGGTCAGCACCTCGGCGGGCTTCCCCAACGCCAGCAGTTGACCTTCATGCAGCAGACACAGGCGGTCGCAGTAACGGGCGGCCAGTGACAGATCATGAACCGATAACATCACCGCGCGGCCGCTCTGGGCGTAGCGGCGCAGCAGGCGCAGCACGTTCTGTTGCTGGAACAGGTCGAGGCTGGCGACCGGCTCGTCGGCCAGTATCACCCGGGGCTGGCCGGCCAGTACCCGGGCCAGCCAGACCCTGGCCTGCTGGCCACCGGAGAGCTGGTCTACCTGGCGGTCCAGCCAGGCATCCACGCCGGCTGCCGCGGCGGCCTGGGCGATGGCGTCGGCGTTGTCGTCGCCCCAGGGCAGGCGGCCGAGGCCGATCACGTCACGCACGGTCAGGGCCCAGGCGCTGTGGCTGCTCTGCGGCAGAAAGCCCAGTTGCTGCGCGCGCTGGCGCTCGGGGATGGTTCTGATCGCCGTCCCGGCCAGGTGTATCTCGCCCTGATGATCCTGAATCCCTGCCAGACAGTGCAGCAGGGTGGACTTGCCTGCACCGTTGGCGCCTATGACGCCAAGCATTTCTCCGGCTTTGAGGTTCAGGTTGATGTCCATCAGCCGCTGGCCGACGCCCAGGTGCTGAATGCTGATCAGATCCACCGTTTGCGCTCCTTCCATACCAGCCAGATGAATAGCGGCGCTCCCAGCAGCGAGGTCAGTACGCCCAGCTTCAGTTCGCGGCCGGGGGGCAGCAGGCGCACGCCGATATCGGCCAGACAGACCAGGATTGCTCCGGCCAGCGCCGCCGGAATCAACAACCGCTCCGGGCGATGCTGCACCAGAGGGCGCAGCAGGTGCGGCACCAGCAGGCCGACGAAGCCGATACTGCCGGCCACCGCCACCGAGGCGCCGACCAGCACGGCGGCGCCCAGCACTATCATGATGCTGCCGTAGCGGTAGTTCAGACCCATGCTGCGGGCGACTTGGTCGCCCAGGCTCAGACCGCTGAG
>DXBL01000030.1 GCA_019116555.1 Candidatus Pseudomonas excrementavium | reverse complement strand
TCCCGGCACCAGTATCATTCATGACTATCGCGCCAGCCTGTCCAAAGACCCGACCATCCTGCCGGGCTACAGCTCAAGGGCGATTCTGGATCAGGCTACATGATCCCCGCGGCGTTGCGCGAGCTGGCCCGGGAAGCCGGCATCAGCTGTGACTGGACGGATGCCCACGGCCAGCCCGCCAGTCTTGGCGAAGCGGCATTACGTGCGGTGCTGGCAGCGCTGGGCCTGCCGGCCAGGGACCCCGAGCAGATCGACGACAGCCTGCGGCGCGCCCGCCAGATCAGCAAAGAGGCGGAAAACGGCCCACTGCTGATCTGTGATGCCGAGCAATCGATTGACCTGCAATGCCGGCTCGTTGCCGGCAGCCATTGCGACCTGACCCTGGAAAACGGCCAGCAGCGCCAGGTGCAGATAGACGCACGGGGTCGCCTGCCCGCCCTGCCCTGCGGCTATCATCAACTGCGCTGTGGCGAGCGGCACTGGACCCTGGCCTGTACCCCGCGCGCTGCGCTCTCCGTGCCCGAGCTGACCGGCGGCCGGCAGCATATCTGGGGCATCGCCGCCCAGGTCTATTCCCTGCGCCGGCCAGGCGACGGTGGGCTCGGCGATACCGCGGCCCTGGCCGATCTGGCGGGAGTCGCCGCCGACAAGGGTGCCGATGCCCTGGCGATCAGCCCACTGCATGCCATGTTCAGCGCCCGTCCCGAGCAATACAGCCCCTATTCACCCTCCAGCCGCTCCCTGTTCAATATCCTGCATGCCGCACCGGCTCAGGTGCTCGGCAGCAAAGCCGTCGAACAGGCCATCAGTCAGCTCGGTCTGCAGGATGAGCAGGATGAACTGGAGCAGCTGGAGCTGATCGACTGGCCAGCCGTGTCCGCCCTGCGCCTGCGCCTGCTGCGCCAGTTGCATGCCGATTTCGCCAAGGCGTCTCCCGGTCTGCAGGAAGATTTCGCAGAGTTCCGCCGGGCCGGTGGGCAGCGCCTCGAATATCACTGCCGGCATGAAGCCTTGCAACAGCAGGCCCTGGAACAGGGCCGCAGCGGCGACTGGCGAGCCTGGCCCGAGCCGCTGCGCGATCCCGCCTCGCCCCAGGTGGAGGCGTTTGCCCGGGAACAGGCCGCAGAACTGGAATTCCACGCTTTCTGCCAATGGCTGATCGATCGTTGCCTGGCCCGGGTACAGAGCCGCTGCCGTGAGGCTGGGATGGCCATCGGCCTGATTGCCGACATGGCCATCGGCGCCGATATCAGCGGCAGCTTCGGCTGGGCGCATCAGACGGAGCTGTTGAGCCAGGTCAGCATCGGCGCGCCACCGGACCTGCTCAACCGCGACGGGCAGAACTGGGGCGTGGCGGCGTTCTCCCCCCTGGGGCTGAAACGCAGCGGTTATCGCGCCTTCATCGACATGCTGCGGGCCAATCTGCAGCATGCCGGCGGCATGCGCATCGACCACATCATGGGGTTGCAGCGACTGTGGATCATTCCCGAGGGCGCATCTGCCCAGGACGGTGCCTATCTCAATTACCCGCTGGAGGATTTCCTGCGCCTGCTGGCCCTGGAATCCTGGCGCCACCGCGCCCTGATCATTGGCGAGGACCTGGGCACGGTGCCCGAGGGGCTGCAGGACACCCTCGCCAGCCACAATATTCTCGGCATGCGGGTGCTGCTGTTCGAACAGCAGGACGGCGAGCTGCCCGCCCCGGAGCAGTGGAGCAACGCCGCCCTGGCGACTACCACCACCCATGATCTGCCGACCCTGGCCGGCTGGCAGTCGGGCCGCGACATCGCCTGGCGTGAACACCTCGGCCAGAGCAGCGCCGAGCAGGCGGCAGCGGACCGTCAACAGCGCACCGAGGAGGTCCACGTGCTGCACCAGGCGCTGCAACGCCAGGGGCTGACCCAAGGCAAGGACCCGCAGGCGCAACTGGATGCCAGTATCCAGTTCCTCGGCTGCACGCCGGCGCCGCTGGTGCTGGTGCCCCTGGAGGACCTGCTCGGCGCCACCGAGCAACCCAACCTGCCCGGCCCCGGCGATGCGCACCCCAACTGGCGCCGACGCTGGTCGCAGAACGCCGCACAGATGCTCGACGCAGCGCCGGCCAAGCGTCGGCTGCAACGCCTGCATGAGGCGCGCCTGACCCGTGAAAGGAAGAATCTCGATGGTTGAACTGCGTGCCACCCTGCGCCTGCAATTTCACGCCGGCTTCACCCTGGACGATGCCCTGGGGCTGCTCGACTATTTCTCCCGGCTGGGCATCAGCCATATCTATGCCTCCCCGCTGCTCACCGCCCGCCCCGGCTCGCTGCATGGTTACGATGTGATTGACCCGACCCAGGTCAACCCGGAACTGGGCGGCGAAGCCGCGCTGCGCCGCCTGGCCGAGGCACTGCACCAGCGGGACATGGGGCTGATCATGGATATCGTGCCCAACCACATGGCCGTGGATAACGCCAACCCCTGGTGGCAGGACGTGCTGCAATGGGGCGCGGCCAGCCCCTATGCCGGCTTCTTCGATATCACCTGGCGCTCCCAGGACCAGTTCATGCGCGACCGCCTGCTGTCGCCGATCCTGCGCAGCGACTATCTGGAGGTGCTCAAGGCCGGCGAGCTGCGCCTGGCATTCGAGGCAGCTTCCGGCAGTTTCTTCGTCACCCATTTCGACCACCGCCTGCCGCTGGCCATGGCCAGCTATGCGGACATCCTGGCGCCGGCCGGCAACGACGCGCTGACCCGCATTGCCGACCGCTGCGCGGCGCTGGAGAAGGAGTTCTCCGCCCATGCCATCGGCGCGCAGATTCGCCAGGAGCTGGCGACCGACGTCACCGGCGACACCCTGCAGGACCTGGAGCGTGCCCTGCAGCGCTTCGAACCCGCTACCGCAGAAGGCTGCCTGCGGCTGCATAACCTGCTGGAACGCCAGCATTACCGCCTGGCCAGCTGGCGCACCGCCAATGACGAGATCAACTGGCGGCGGTTCTTCGATGTCAATGAGCTCATCAGCCTGCGCGCCGAACAGCCCAGCGTCTTCGAGGCAACCCACTGCAAGATCTTCGAGCTGATCGAGGCCGGGCTTATCGACGGACTGCGCATCGACCATATCGATGGCCTGGCCAACCCTCGCACCTATTGCCGCCGCCTGCGCCGCCGCGTCGACCGGCTGCTGGGTGATCGACAGGGGCATTTCCCGATCCATGTGGAGAAGATTCTCGCCGCCGGCGAGCAGTTGCCGGCGGACTGGATGGTGGATGGCACCACCGGCTATGACTTCATGAATCGCCTGTCATTGCTGCAGCACGACCCCCATGGTCAGGCGGACCTGACAGAACTCTGGGGGAGCCTCACCGGACGCAGCACCGATTTCACCGAGGAGATCCGCGAGGCCCGGCAACTGGTATTGAACAACTCCCTGGCGGCCGACTTCGAGGTACTCTGCCAGGCCCTGCTGCGTCTGGCCCGCTGCAGTCTGGCCACCCGGGATATCACCCTGGGCGCCATCCGCCGCGCCTTGCGCGCACTCATCGTGCATTATCCGGTCTACCGCACCTATACCAGCGTCTGCGGGCGCTCGGCCCAGGACCGCCGGTTCCTCGATCAGGCCCTGGCCGGTGCCCGCACCGAACTCGGCAGCAGTGACTGGGCGACCCTGGAGCAGATCGATCACTGGCTGGGTGGCGAGCCACTGCATGCCAACCCGCCCGGGGCCAAACGCCGCTTCCAGCGCCGCCTGCTGGCCCGTTTTCATCAATTGACCTCGCCGGTGGCCGCCAAGGCCGTCGAGGACACCGCCTGCTACCGCTCGGCCATCCTGCTGTCACGCAACGATGTGGGCTTCGACCCGCAGCGTTTCAGTGCCGACCCGGACTGGTTCCATGCCCAGTGCCGCGAGCAGGCCGAGCGCTTTCCCCAGGGACTGCTGGCCACCGCCACCCACGACCACAAGCGCGGCGAGGATGCCCGCGCCCGACTCGCGGTGGTCAGCGAGCATGCACCCTGGTTCGGCATCCAGGTGCGCTTCTGGCATAACCTGGCAGAGCCGCTGATCTCGGTGGTCGACGGCCAGGCGGCCCCCGCCCCCGCCGACGAACTGATGCTCTACCAGACCCTGTTCAGCAGCTGGCCGCTGGGCTTGAGCGCCGATGACGACAGCGGCTGCGCCGCCTTTGCCGAACGGGTGCTGGCCTGGCAGCGCAAGGCCCTGCGCGAGGCCAAGCTGCACAGCAGCTGGACAGCACCGAACAATGCCTATGAAGAAGCCTGCCATGATTTCCTGCAGCGCCTGATGGGCAGCCGCGAGGCCATCGAATTGCGCCGGGCTCTCGGCCATGCCGTCGAGCTGGCTGCCTGCAACGGGGCGCTGAACAGCCTCAGTCAGTGCCTGCTGCGCATGACCACCCCAGGCGTACCCGACCTGTACCAGGGGTGTGAGTTGTGGGATTTCAGCCTGGTCGATCCAGACAACCGCCGGCCCGTGGATTATGCCCTGCGCGAACGCAGCCTGGCCGCCGGCGACAGCCCCACGCAGCTCCTGCAGGACTGGCGCGACGGGCGCATCAAGCAATGGCTGATCGCCCGGGTACTGGATTGCCGACGCCGCCTGCCCGCCCTGTTTCGCCACGGCGACTATCAGCCGCTCCCGCTGCATGGCCGCCATGCAGATCGCCTGATCGCCTTCAGCCGACGGCATGGTGATCAACTGGCGATCTGCATCACCCCGCGTCTCGCCGCGCCCTTGCTCGGTGACAGCGATATACCCCTGATCCCGGCCCAGCGCTGGGATGACACCCTGATTGACCTTCCGTCCACCTACCTGACCAGCGCCTTGACCGGAGAGGCGGTCGCCAGCGGACCTGCCGTACCGCTGAGCGATCTGCTCGATGCCGTTCCGGTGAACCTTCTTGTGACTACTCAACATGAGGAATCCACCCCATGAGCAACGACGAACAGCGTATCCGGGAACTGGCCTACCAGATCTGGGAAAGCGAGGGCAAACCCGAAGGCCAGACCGACCGTCATTGGCAGATGGCTCGCAAACTGCTGGAAAGCGAGCAACAGGGCGACCTGCAACCCGCGCCGGCCAAGGCCCGCAAACCGCGCAGCAAGGCGGCGACATCAGCGCCAACAGAAGATGAAACCCAACTGGAAAAGCCCGCTCTGCTGGGCAAACCGGCCGGCGCCAAAAAGCCTGCCCGCGCGGGCCGCCAGCCAGCGGGCAGCAAGGACACCAGGACCAGAAGCAGCAAGACCGGTAAGGCCGCACCGGGCCGAAGCGAAG
Source organism: Candidatus Pseudomonas excrementavium (assembly GCA_019116555.1). Classification (GTDB taxonomy): domain Bacteria; phylum Pseudomonadota; class Gammaproteobacteria; order Pseudomonadales; family Pseudomonadaceae; genus Halopseudomonas; species Halopseudomonas excrementavium. The sequence goes on along the minus strand of DXBL01000030.1, from coordinate 2,010 downwards.
AGTAGATCACCATGAACGCGAAGAAATCAGGGCCGCAATCGGCGCCCCAGATCATGCAGAAATCCCGGGTAGCCGAGGGCAAGCCCTTCCACCTGGGCGCGACCTGGGATGGCCTGGGGGTGAATTTCGCGCTGTTCTCGGCCCACGCCACCAAGGTCGAGCTGTGCCTGTTCGACAGTGACGGCAAACAGGAGCTGGAGCGCATCGAACTGCCGGAATACACCAATGAGATCTGGCATGGCTATCTGCCCGACGCTCACCCCGGCATGGTCTATGGCTACCGGGTACACGGCCCCTACGAGCCGGATGCCGGGCACCGTTTCAACCCCAACAAGCTGCTGATCGACCCCTATGCAAAACAGCTGGTGGGCGAGCTCAAATGGTCGGATCGGCTGTTCGGCTACACCATCGGCTCCCCGGATGCGGACCTGAGTTTCGATGACCGCGACAGCGCCGCCCATATCCCCAAGGCCAAGGTGATCGACCCCGCGTTCACCTGGGGCCGCCATACCCACAGATACACGCCCTGGGACCAGACCATCATCTACGAAGCCCACGTCCGGGGCATCAGCATGACCCATCCGGCGGTGCCCGAAGCCGTCCGTGGCACTTTCGGCGGGCTCATGCATCCAGAACTGCTCCGGCATATTCGCTCATTGGGCGTCACCAGTGTCGAGCTGCTGCCGGTCCATGCCTTCGTCAATGATCAGCATCTGCTGGAAAAACAGCTGAGCAACTACTGGGGCTACAACAGCATCGCCTTTTTCGCGCCGCACCCGGCCTACCTGGCCAGCGGCAGCATCAACGAATTCAAGGAAATGGTCGCCCACCTGCACGATGCCGGATTGGAAGTGATCATGGACGTGGTCTACAACCACACCGCCGAGGGCAATGAACTGGGACCGACCCTGTCCATGCGCGGCATCGACAACGCCACCTACTACCGGCTGATGCCGGACGAGAAACGCTACTACATCAATGATTCGGGCACTGGCAATACGCTGGACCTGAGCCATCCCTGCGTGCTGCAGATGGTCACCGACTCGCTGCGGTACTGGGCCGAGGAGATGCAGGTCGACGGCTTCCGTTTCGATCTGGCCACCATTCTCGCGCGCCACGCCCACGGCTTCGACGAGCGCCACGGTTTCCTGGTGGCCTGCCGGCAGGACCCGGTACTGAGCCAGCGCAAGCTGATCGCCGAACCCTGGGATTGCGGCCCCGGCGGCTATCAGGTGGGCGGCTTCCCGCCGGGCTGGGTGGAATGGAATGACCGTTTCCGTGATACCGCCCGGGCCTTCTGGATGGGCGAGGAAGGCCAGATCGCCGAGCTGGCCAGCCGGCTCACCGCCTCCGGCGATTACTACAACCAGCGTGGCCGCCGCCCCTATTCGTCAGTCAACTTCATCACCGCCCATGACGGTTTCACCCTGCGCGACGTGGTCAGCTACGAGCAGAAGCACAACGAAGCCAATGGCGAAGACAATCAGGACGGCAGCGACCACAACATCTCGCGCAACCACGGCTGCGAAGGCCCGACCGACGACGCCGAGATCAATGCGCTGCGCATGCGCCAGATGCGCAACCTGCTCAGCACCCTGCTGCTGTCCCAAGGCACGCCCATGCTGTTGGCCGGCGATGAATTCAGCCGCACCCAGCAGGGCAACAACAACGTCTATTGCCAGGACAACGAGCTGGGCTGGATCGACTGGAACCTCGATCAGGATGGCGCCGAACTGCTTGCATTCACCCGCCGCCTGATCGCCCTGCGCCGCGCTTATCCTACCCTGCGCCGTGGGCGCTTTCTGGTCGGCGAATACAACGAGGAACTGGGGGTCAAGGATGTCACCTGGCTCTGCCCCAGTGGCGATGAAATGACCGATGAGCAATGGCAGGACCCGCACGCCCGCGCCCTTGGCATGCTGCTCTATGGCCGCGCGCAGCCCACCGGCATTCGCCGCAGCGGTGATGATGCCACCCTGTTGCTGCTGTTCAATGCGCACCACGACGTGG
>DXBL01000029.1 GCA_019116555.1 Candidatus Pseudomonas excrementavium | reverse complement strand
GCTGGGGCGGTGGCTGGGGCTGCGGCCGGAGTTCGAGCAGGTGCTGTTTCTCTGCCTGGGACGCATGGCCAAGGCCCACGGCAGGGTAACAGCCGAACATCTGCAGTTGGCGCGGGAACTGATGCAGCAGTATCGGCTGGATGAACCACAGCGGTTGGCGGCCATGGCGGATTTCAATCGGGGCAAGCTGCCGGCGACCTCGGTGGAGCGCCAGTTGCGGCGCCTGTGCCGGCAGCAGCCGGGGCGCAATGCCGAGCTGCTCGATAGCTGCTGGCGGATGGGGTTGGTGCACGGACAGCCGAGCGCGGCGACGCGCCAGTTGCTGGAGCGCTGGGCCGCCATCGCCGGCCTGGGTAAGGCCGAGCAGCAGCGGATGCAGCAACGCCACCAGCGGCGCCGGTCAGGCAGTGCTGCTCCGGTCGCTACTGGCGGGGGATTGCAGCAAGCCGCGGCGGTGCTGGGAGTGGAACAGAACGCCGAACCAGCGCAGATCAAGCGCGCCTATCGCCGGCTGCTCAGTCGGCATCATCCGGACAAGTTGATGGCCGCGGGGGTGAGCGAGGACGAGCTGGCGGCAGCGGGCGAGCAGGTGCACCGTATTCAGCAGGCCTACGAGAAGCTGAAGCGGTATCGCGGTTTCCGCTGAAGCGGCAGGCAGCTTTGTGGGAGGGCTGCCGACACAAGCCGGTCTGCGCAGACAGAGCATCCCCACGAATACTGCCCGAGAGGGTAGAATACCCCGGTTCCGATTATCCCTGAGGTCTGCCATGCCTGATTACGCGATTGCCCCGTCCATTCTGTCCGCCGACTTTGCCCGTCTCGGGGAAGATGTGGACCGGGTGCTGGCGGCGGGTGCCGATATCGTCCACTTCGATGTGATGGACAACCACTACGTCCCCAACCTGACCATCGGCCCGATGGTCTGTACCGCTCTGCGCAAATATGGCGTCACCGCGCCGATCGATGTGCATCTGATGGTGCGTCCGGTGGATCGCATCATCGGCGACTTTCTCGAGGCCGGCGCTTCCTATATCACCTTTCACCCCGAAGCCAGTGATCACGTGGATCGTTCCCTGCAACTGATCAAGTCGGGCGGGGCCAAGGCCGGGCTGGTGTTCAACCCGGCCACCTCGCTGGATGCGCTGAAATACGTGATGGACAAGGTCGACATGATCCTGCTGATGAGCGTCAACCCGGGGTTTGGCGGGCAAAAGTTCATTCCCGGTACCCTCGACAAGCTGCGTGAGGCGCGTGCACTGATCGATGCCAGTGGCCGGGATATCCGCCTGGAAGTCGATGGTGGCGTGAACGCGCAGAACATCCGGCAGGTGGCCGAAGCCGGTGCGGATACCTTCGTTGCCGGCTCGGCCATCTTCAATGCGCCGGACTACAAGACCGTGATCGACCAGATGCGCGCCGAACTGGCCCAGGTTAAACGCTGACATGGGCGAGCTGGAGCGGTTGTTCGACGGGGTCCTGCCACGCCTGGTGATGTTCGACCTGGATGGCACCCTGGTCGACTCGGTGCCGGATCTGGCGGCAGCGGTGGATCAGGTACTGGCGCTGCGCGGCCGTCCGGCCGCCGGTATTGCACGGGTAAAGGACTGGGTCGGCAATGGCGCCCTGGTCCTGGTGCGCCGCGCCCTGGCCGGCAGTATCGAACACGCTGAGGTGGATGAGGACGAGGCGCAGGCGGCCTTGGCCGATTTCATGCAGGCCTATTCCGGCGGGCATGCCGCCACCACGGTGTACCCGGGCGTACCGGCGTTGCTGGACTGGTTGCGGGCGCGGCAAGTGGCGTTGGCGGTGATCACCAACAAGCCCGAACGCTTCGTCGCGCCGCTGCTGGAGGAAAAGGGCCTGGGTCGCTTCGACTGGATCATCGGTGGCGATACCCTGCCGGTGAAGAAACCTGATCCGGCTGGCTTGTTGCAGGTCATGACCGCCGCCGGCGCGACGGCGCAACAGAGCCTGTTCGTCGGTGATTCGCGCAACGATGTGCTGGCCGCTCGCGCTGCCGGTGTCAGGGTGGTCGCGGTCAGCTACGGCTACAACCACGGCCGCTCGGTCGCCCTGGAGGACCCGGACCTGCTGGTTGATTCGCTCGATGCGCTCATATAGTCTTGCATGATCACTATTGACCGAATCGATGGATCAGCCGTGTTTGTCAGCAACCGCATACTGATGGGAATGATGAAGGCGCTCGCCCGCTGGCGTTGGCGTCCCTGAACTTCTTTCGCCTGCCTTCTGCGCAGGCCCCGGTTTGTGTGTGACATCTACCCGCCCATGAGGCTGATCATGACCCAAGACGAATTCCTCCGCCTGGCCGCCCAGGATTGCAACCGCGTACCCGTCGTACGTGAAGTGCTGGCTGACATGGACACGCCGCTGTCCACCTACCTGAAACTGGCCGATGCGCCCTATTCCTATCTGCTCGAATCCGTGCAGGGCGGCGAGAAGTGGGGCCGCTATTCAATCATCGGCCTGCCGGCGCGCACCATACTGAAGGTGCATGGCTACACCGCCAGCGTGCAAGTGGATGGCATCGAAACCGAATCCCATCAGTGCGATGACCCACTGGCCTTCGTCGAGCAGTTCAAGGCGCGCTACCAGGTGCCGAGCATTCCCGGCCTGCCGCGGTTCAATGGCGGGTTGGTCGGTTACTTCGGCTACGACTGCGTGCGCTATGTGGAGCGCCGTTTGGGCGATTCGCCCAATCCCGATCCGCTGGGCAATCCGGACATCCTGCTGATGGTGTCGGATGAGGTGGTGGTGTTCGACAACCTGGCCGGCAAGCTGCACGTCATCGTATTGGCCGACACGGCAAACGCTGATGCATGGGAGCAGGCCAATCGCCGGCTGGACGAGCTGTTGGCGCAACTGGCCGCGCCTTTCACCCCGCGCCCCGGCCTCGATCTGGCGGCGGTTGCCGAGCGTGATCTGGAATACCGCGCGAGTTTCACCCGCGAGGACTACCAGAACGCCGTCGATACCGTCAAAGAGTACATTCTGGCCGGCGATTGCATGCAGGTGGTGCCATCCCAGCGCATGAGCATCGACTTCAACGCCGCGCCGATCGATCTGTACCGCGCCCTGCGCAGCCAGAACCCGACGCCCTATCTGTATTTCTTCAACCTCGACGACTTCCATGTGGTCGGCAGCTCACCCGAAGTGCTGGTGCGGGTGGAAGAGGGCGAGGTCACCGTGCGGCCGATTGCCGGCACCCGGCCGCGGGGGATTACCGAAGAGGCCGATCTGGCGCTGGAGCAGGATCTGCTGTCCGACGCCAAGGAGCTGGCCGAGCATCTGATGCTGATCGATCTGGGGCGCAATGATGTTGGTCGCGTGGCGCAGATCGGTCAGGTGCAGGTGACCGAGAAGATGGTCATCGAGCGTTATTCCAATGTCATGCATATCGTTTCCAACGTGCAGGGGCGGCTGCGTCCAGAGTTGACCGCGATGGACGCGCTGCGCGCGATTCTGCCGGCCGGCACTTTGTCCGGTGCGCCGAAGATCCGCGCCATGGAAATCATTGACGAGCTGGAGCCGGTCAAGCGCGGCGTCTACGGCGGCGCGGTGGGTTACTGGGCGTGGAATGGCAATATGGATACCGCCATCGCCATTCGCACCGCAGTGATCAAGAACGGCGAGCTGCATGTGCAGGCCGGCGGCGGCATCGTCGCCGATTCGGTGCCGGAGCTGGAGTGGGAAGAAACCATCAACAAGCGCCGCGCGATGTTTCGCGCCGTGGCGCTGGCCGAACAAGCTGCCAAGTAAGGAGTACGACATGCTATTGATGATCGACAATTATGACTCCTTCACCTGGAACGTGGTGCAGTACCTCGGGGAACTGGGCGCCGAGGTCAAGGTGGTGCGTAACGACGAGCTTACTGTCGCCGAGATCGAGGCGTTGCAGCCGGAGCGCATCGTCATATCACCCGGCCCCTGCACGCCCAATGAAGCCGGCGTCTCGGTGCCGGTGCTCAGGCATTTTGCCGGCAGGTTGCCGATCCTGGGCATCTGCCTGGGCCACCAGAGCATTGGCCAGGCCTTCGGCGGCGAGGTGGTACGTGCCCGCGAGGCCATGCATGGCAAGACCAGCCCCGTTCACCACCGTGACCTGGGTGTGTTCGCCGGGCTGGCCGATCCGTTGACCGTGACCCGCTACCACTCCCTGGTGGTGCAGCGTGATACCCTGCCCGATTGCCTGGAGATGACCGCCTGGACGCAACACGCCGATGGTACGGTGGATGAGATCATGGGGCTGCGCCATCGCCAGTACATGATCGAGGGGGTGCAGTTTCATCCCGAGTCCATTCTCAGCGAACAGGGCCATGAACTGCTGGCCAACTTTCTCAAACAGCAGGGCGGAATGCGCAGCTAACGATTCAGGAGATCAACGATGGATATCACCACAGCACTGGCCAGGGTCGTCGAACATATCGACCTGTCCACCGAGGAAATGCAGGACGTGATGCGGCAGATCATGACCGGCCAGTGCACTGATGCGCAGATCGGCGGCATGCTGGTTGCGCTGCGCATGAAGAGTGAAAGTCTGGATGAAATTACCGGCGCGGCCCTGGCCATGCGGGAACTGGCTTCCAGTGTGGCGATCCCGGGCGACAATCTGGTCGATACCTGCGGCACCGGTGGCGATGGGGCGAATATCTTCAATGTGTCCTCGGCGGCGGCCTTTGTGGTGGCAGCGGCGGGCGGCCAGGTGGCCAAGCACGGCAACCGCGCGGTGTCCGGCAAGAGCGGCAGCGCCGATCTGCTGGAGGCGGCGGGTATCAATCTGGACCTGACGCCGGAGCAGGTGGCCCGCTGTGTGGAGCATGTGGGCGTCGGCTTCATGTTCGCCCCGGCGCACCATGGGGCGATGAAGCACGCGGTCGGGCCGCGGCGCGAGCTGGGCATGCGCACCCTGTTCAATATGCTCGGGCCGATGACTAACCCGGCCGGGGTCAAGCACCAGGTGATCGGGGTATTCAGCAAGGCGCTGTGCCGGCCGATGGCCGAGGTGATGGGCCGCCTGGGAAGTCAGCATGTGCTGATCGTGCATTCGCGCGATGGCCTGGATGAGATGAGCCTGGCATCGCCCACGCATATTGCCGAGTTGAAAGATGGCAAGGTCACTGAATATGAGGTGAGCCCGGAGGATCTGGGGATCAAGAGCCGCAGCCTGATCGGGCTGACCGTGGAAGGGCCGGAGGCGTCGCTGAAGCTGATCCGCGATGCGTTGGGCAAGCGCGAGACGGAGGTGGGTGAGAAGGCGGCGGATATGATCATTCTCAACGCTGGCGCGGCGCTCTATGCGGCGGATGTAGCGGGCACGTTGAAAGAAGGCGTGGAGCTGGCGTCCGATGCGCTCTATTCGGGCATGGCCCGGGAAAAGCTGGCCGAGCTGGCATCCTTCACTGAAATCTTTCGCGAGGAGGCGCTGCAGAAATGAGCCTGCCGACCATTCTGGAAAATATCGTTGCGCGCAAGTATGAAGAAGTGAAGGAAAACCGTGCGCGCGTCTCCCTGGATGAGCTGCAACGGCTGGCCGCCAGCGCTGATGCGCCGCGTGGTTTTGCCCAGGCG
>DXBL01000253.1 GCA_019116555.1 Candidatus Pseudomonas excrementavium | reverse complement strand
GCATGGGCCTCGTCGATGCCCTGGCGTTTGGGCGAGGAGAACAGCTGCACGCTGGCGCGGTTGCCGAACTCCTTGCGTACCGTGCTCTGCACCTTGAGCAGCACGCCCTTGGCCGCGCCGAAGGACAGCTTGTCGGTCTTGCTCAGCAGGATATGCGCCGGCAGGCCGGTCACGTTGGCCCAGTCCAGCATCATGCGGTCGAAGGCCGACAGCGGATGACGGATATCCATCACCAGCACCACGCCGGCCAGTGAATCCCGCTGGGTGAGATAGGCGTCCAGATGCTTCTTCCAGTGTTCCTTCAACTCCAGCGGCACCTTGGCGTAGCCGTAACCGGGCAGGTCGACCAGGCGATGGGTATCGTCAAGGGCGAAGAAGTTGATCAACTGGGTGCGCCCCGGGGTCTTCGAGGTCCGCGCCAATCGCGCATGGGTCAGGGTATTCAGTGCGCTGGACTTGCCGGCATTGGAGCGCCCGGCAAAGGCAACTTCGTAACCCTGGTCCGCGGGGCACTGGTCGACCTGGCTGGCACTTTTGATGAAGCTGGCTTGCTGGCAGAGAATGGCGAGAGGTGTGGCTGGGGGCATGGAATATCCGGTCTGTGTGGCTTGATGCATTCACGTCAGCGGCTAGCTTAGTATATAATGCCGCGGTTTAATATCGTGGCAGGCACTGCGACAGTATGGCCATTGCGCTGCTTCCGAGGGGCGGCTAGCATGGGCGCTTATTCGAGCCGGCTGTACCGTCGCCAGGCATCGAGGCTGTCTGCACATAACGCGGTCCCGAGACCGGACGCAGGTCAGACCTGATTTTTCTTTTAGCCGTAATTGGATTAGCCGATGAATAAATTACTTGTAAGTCTGGTGTTATCCCTCGGTGTGGCCGGTTCGGCCCATGCGCTGCAGGGTGATGCCGAAGCCGGTCAGGGCAAGGTAGCCGTCTGTGCAGCCTGTCACGGTAACGATGGCAACAGCATCATGCCGAACTGGCCGAACCTGGCCGGCCAGGGCGAGCGCTATCTGCTCAAGCAACTGGTCGAGATCAAGGAAGGCGTACGAGTGGTGCCGGAAATGACCGCCATCGTGGCTAACATGAGCGAGCAGGATCTGGCTGACGCCGCTGCCTATTATGCAACGCAAACCCCGGCTGTGGGCGCTGCCGACCCGGAACTGGTCGCCCGTGGTGAAGCCATCTACCGCGGTGGCGATATCGCTACCGGCCTGCCGGCCTGCACCGGTTGCCACTCGCCGACCGGCCAGGGCAACGACCCGGCGGCCTACCCGCAACTGGCTGGCCAGCATGCGACCTACACTGCCAAGCAGCTGACCGACTTCCGCGAAGGCAACCGTGTCAACGATGGCGACGCCATGATCATGCGCACGGTCGCTTCGCGGCTGAGCAACAAGGATATCGAGGCCGTCGCAAGCTATATCCAGGGTCTGCGTTGAGCCCGGTGTTGCCTTGCAACAGTTGGTGATAAAAAAGGGTGGCTGCGGCCGCCCTTTTTTGCGACTGTTGAAAACCCAACCGGCGGGATAGCGTGCCGGGGAACCTTTTCGCCATCATGATGGCCTGAATGTCACAGAAAGACTGTCTGGAGAGATACATGCGCAAGTTGTTGACTGTTGGATTGGTATGGCTGCTGGGCAGTCTGGCGATGGTCCAGGCTCAGGAAGCCCAGTACAAGGCCGGTGTGCATTATGTAGAGCTGCCTGCCGTGGCGCCGACCCAGGAGCCGGACAAGATCGAAGTGGCCGAACTGTTCTGGTATGGCTGTGGCCATTGCTTCACCTTCGAGCCGATCATCGGCGAGTGGAAGAAGACCCTGCCCGAGGACGTGCATTTCCGCCCTGTCCCCGCCTTCTTCGGTGGCGCCTGGGACACCCATGGTCAGCTGTTCTACACTCTGGAAAGCATGAATCAGCTGGGTGACGCCCACGCAGCGGTATTCCAGGCCATCCACAACCAGGGTAACCGCCTGGCTGATACCGATGCCATGGTCAAACTGCTGGCGCAGTACGGCATCGATGAAGATGAATTCCGCAAGACCTGGGATTCCGCCGGCGTGAACCTCAAGATGAGTCAGGCCAAGCGACTGGCCAAGGCCTATCGCGCCACGGGCGTACCCACACTGATCGTCAACGGCAAGTATCGAATCGAAGGCGGCATGGCCGGCAGCTTCGAGGAAATGCTGAAAATCGCAGAATACCTGGTGGATCAGGAACGTTCCTGACCAAGGATGCTTTGATGATTGCAACGGGCAATATTCCATGGCGACGCGCCACGCAAGGTTCCATGGCGCCCGCCTGCCTGCAGACCAACCCGAACTGGGGCTGCAGCGATGCCGAGCAGCCGCTGCCTGATGTACTGCGGCTGCTCAGTTTCAACATTCAGGTGGGTATCAATACCCAGCGCTACCATCATTATCTGACCCGCGGCTGGCAGCATGTGCTGCCCCATGGGCGCCGCCAGCACACCCTCGGCCAGATCGCCCAACTGCTCAATGACTTCGACGTGGTAGCTTTGCAGGAGGTCGATGGCGGCAGTCTGCGTTCGGGCTTCGTCAATCAGGTTGAGCATCTGGCGAAGGAAAGTCAGTTCCCCTTCTGGTACCAGCAGCTCAACCGCAATCTCGGCCGCTTTGCCCAGCATTCCAATGGTTTTCTCAGCCGCTACCAGCCCAAACTGCTGGAAGACCACAAGCTGCCCGGCATGCTGCCTGGTCGTGGCGCCATTCTCACCAGTTTTGGCCAGGGGCCGGACAGCCTGCTGGTGGTGATGATGCATCTGGCCTTGAGCACTCGCACCCGTGCCAACCAGTTGGCCTATATCCGCGAGCGCATCGCCGATCACGCCCACGTGGTGTTGATGGGCGACATGAACACCCATGCCGAAGACCTGCTGGAACGCTCGCCCCTGAGCGGCAGCAACCTGCATACCGCCAGCCTGCCGGGCACCTACCCGAGCTGGAAGCCAGCCCGCGTGCTGGACCACATCCTGCTCAGCCCCAGCCTGAACATCGAGCAGGTGGATGTGCTGCCGCAGCCGATCTCCGATCACCTGCCGGTCTCCATGCATATCCGCTTGCCGCCCAGTCTCTGCAAACTGCCGGCGCCAGCGGCAGATTGATGCGCTGGCGGTTATTGCGCCCGCTGCGTACGTTCTCCGGGCTGGTGCTGATCTGTCTGACGCTGGCCGGCTGCAGTCGCGGCCTGATGATCGACACCAGCCTGACGTCCCGGGGACAGGACAGTCGGGTGCAATACGTGATCCTGCACTACACCTCCTCGGACTCGGCCCGGGCGCGCAATACCCTGACCCTGGGCGAAGTCAGCAGCCATTACCTGATCGATGCCAACCCGCCGACCATCTACCGTTTGGTGGACGAGAACCGCCGAGCCTGGCATGCCGGCGACAGCAGCTGGCAGGGCCGTACCTGGCTCAATGCCAGCTCCATCGGCATCGAGATAGTGCACCCCGGCTACCGTGATACCCCCCAGGGGCGCCACTGGCAGCCCTGGGACCAGGCACAGATTGATCGACTGATTCCATTGCTGCAGGACATCCTGCAACGGCACGGCCTGTCGCCGGAGCGGGTCATCGGCCACAGTGATATCGCTCCCCAGCGCAAGCTCGACCCAGGGCCGCTGTTCCCCTGGCAGCAACTGGCCGAGGCGGGCGTGGCCATCTGGCCTGATGCGGCCAGGGTGGCGCACTATCAGCATCTGTTGGCCGGTCAGACACCGCCCCTGGCCTGGTTCGAGATGGCATTGGAGCGCTTTGGCTACAGTCTGGCTGCCCGCCCCGGACAGACCGATGCGACCCGTAATGTGATCGCCGCCTTCCAGATGCGCTTTCGCCCGGCCCGCCATGACGGGCTGCCGGATGCGCAGACCGCTGCCATACTGGCGGCGCTGGTCCCCGACAGTTTTGCCGAGATCAGCCGTTTCACCGGCCTCGCCGAACCAGCCATCGACCTACCGTAGAAGGAATCAGTCAACATATGCTCAATGGAATCTGGCTGAGCTTCTTTCTTGCTGCCTTCGCTGCCGCGCTCTGGCAATGGCTGGGCGTGGGCGACAGCGAGGTATTCAGCCGGCTGGTGGCGGCATTGTTCGACATGGCTCGGCTCAGCGTCGAGATCGTGCTGGTGCTGGTCGGTACCATGACGTTGTGGCTGGGATTCCTGGCGATCGCCGAGAAGGCCGGCCTGATCCGTCTGCTGGCGC
>DXBL01000252.1 GCA_019116555.1 Candidatus Pseudomonas excrementavium | reverse complement strand
CGAGGATACCGGCGGCACTCTGCATGACCGCCTGGCCGAACTGGGGCCGCCGGCAGTGTTGCAGGCCATCGACGGCCTGGCCGCCGTAACCCTGGACGGCGAGCTGCAGGATGATGAACTGGCCACCTACGCGCACAAGCTCGGCAAGGCCGATGCACGCATCGATTGGGCGCGACCGGCGGCGGAACTGGATCGCTTGATCCGCGCCTTCAATCCCTGGCCGCTGGCCCATGCCCGTTGGCAGGATCAGCCGCTGAAAATCTGGGCAGCCCGGCCGGAAGCCGGCTCCGGCCAACCCGGAGAAATCCTCGATTGCAGCAAGCTGGGCCTGCTGGTCGCCTGCGGTGATGGCGCCCTGCGGTTGACCCGGCTGCAATTGCCCGGCGGAAAGCCGCTGGCCTTTGCCGATCTGTATAACGCCCGGCGCGAGCAGTTTGCCCCCGGCCAGTTGCTGGCCAACGGCCAATGAGTCCGCGCCTGGCGGCGGCCAACGCACTGGCCAGCGTCATGGCGGGCAAGGCGTCATTGGGCAGCAGCCTGCCCACCCAGCTCAAGCAGGTAGTGCCGCGGGACCAGGCCCTGGCCCGGGAACTGGCGCTGGGCACCGCGCGCTGGTTCCAGCGCCTCGATGGCCTGGCCACCCATCTGCTGCAGAAGCCGCTGAAAGCGGCCGACCGCGACCTGCATGCCCTGCTGCTGATTGGCATGTACCAGTTGCTGTATACCCGGGTGCCGGCCCATGCGGCCATCGCCGAGACCGTGCAACTGGCCGTCACCCTGAAGAAGCCCTGGGCCAAGGGTATGCTCAATGCCGTGCTGCGCCGCACCCAGCGCGAGGGCGCCGCCCTGTTGGCGGAGCTGGAACATGACCCGGTGATCCGCGTCTCCCATCCGCGCTGGCTGCAGAAGACCTTCAAGCAGGTCTGGCCGCAGCACTGGGAAGCGCTGTGTGCAGCCAACAACCTGCACCCGCCGATGACCCTGCGGGTCAATCGTCGGCAGACCAGCCGCGACGCTTACCTGCAGCAGCTGCAGGACGCGGGTATCACCGCTACCGCCTGCCCCTTCAGCGCCGATGGCGTGACCCTGGCCCAGGCCTGTGATGTGCAGCAATTGCCGGGGTTCGCCACCGGTGCGGTCAGCGTGCAGGACGAAGCGGCCCAGCTGGCGGCGCCGCTGTTGGAGCTGCAGCCCGGCCAGCGGGTACTGGACGCCTGCTGCGCGCCCGGCGGCAAGACCTGCCATATTCTCGAACTGCAGCCCGCGCTGCAGGAAGTGGTAGCGCTGGATCTGGAACCGGCCAGGCTGGAACGGGTACGGGATAACCTGCAGCGCCTGGGCCTGGAGGCCACGCTCAAGGCGGCCGATGGCCGCGACCTGGACGCCTGGTGGGATGGACAGCCCTTTGACCGCATTCTGCTGGATGCGCCCTGTTCGGCCACGGGCGTGATCCGTCGGCATCCCGATATCAAGCTGACCCGCCAGCCGGACGACATCGCCGCGCTGGCCGCGTTGCAGGGCGAGTTGCTCGATCAGGTATGGCGCACCCTGGCCGTTGGCGGCATTCTGGTCTATGCCACCTGCTCGGTATTGCCCCAGGAAAATACCCAGGTGATCGAGGCCTTCCTGGCACGTCAGTCCGGCGCCCGGCAATTACCTGTCACCGGCAACTATGGTCTCGAACAACCCGGCGGGCGGCAGTTGCTGCCCCAACCGGATGGCCATGACGGCTTCTATCTGGCCAAATTGCTCAAACTGGACAACGGGACACGTCCATGAAAATCATCATTCTCGGTGCGGGGCAGGTCGGCGGCAGTCTGGCGACCGAACTGGCCAGCGAAGCTAATGACATCACCGTGGTGGATGTGGATGCGACGCGTCTGCGCGCCCTCGGCGACCGATTGGATATCCGCACGGTGCAGGGACGCGGTTCGCTGCCAACGGTCATGCGCCAGGCCGGCGCCGACGATGCAGACATGCTGATCGCCGTGAGCAGCAGTGATGAAACCAACATGATCGCCTGCCAGGTGGCCTACACCCTGTTTCGCACCCCGACCAAGATCGCTCGGATCCGCGAGTCGGCCTACCTGGTGCGGGACCAACTGTTTCAGAACGAAGCCATTCCTATCGATGTGCTGATCAGTCCCGAGCAGGCCGTCACTACCTACATCAAGCGCCTGATCCAGCACCCCGGCGCGCTGCAGGTGCTCGATTTCGCGGAAGGCAAGGTGCAGTTGGTGGCAGTCCGCGCCTATTACGGCGGTCCCCTGGTGGGACAGGAGCTACGGTATCTGCGCCAGCACATGCCGGGGGTGGAAACCCGGGTGGCGGCGATTTTCCGCCGCGACCGGCCGATCACCCCCCAGGGCGATACGCTCATCGAGGCCGATGACGAGGTGTTCTTCATTGCTGCCTCGCAAGACATCCGCGCGGTGATGAGCGAGCTGCGGCGGGTGGAAAAACGCAACAAGACCATCATGATCGCTGGCGGCGGTAATATCGGCGAGCGCCTGGCCGAAGCCACCGAGAGCAGCTATCGAGTGAAGATCATCGAGAATAATCGCGCTCGCGCCGACTACCTCGCGCAGAATCTGGAGCAAGCCATCGTGCTCTATGGCAGCGCCTCCGACCGCGAGCTGCTGATCGATGAGAATATCGAGGAAGTGGATATCTTCATCGCCGTCACCAACGATGACGAAGCCAACATCATGTCATCGATGCTGGCCAAGCGGCTCGGTGCGCGCCGGGTAATGGCGCTGATCAACAACCCAGCCTATGTGGATCTGGTCCAGGGCAGCCAGATCGATATCGCCATCTCACCCTCTCAGGCCACCATAGGCACCTTGCTCGCCCATGTGCGCCGCGGCGATATCGTCAATGTGCACTCCCTGCGCCGGGGCGCCGCCGAGGCCATTGAAGTGGTCGCCCATGGTGATACCCGCTCGTCCAAGGTGGTTGGCAAGGCGATCAACGAGATCAGGCTGCCGCCGGGGACCACCATAGGTGCGGTGGTGCGCAAAGAGGAAGTATTGATTGCCCGGGACACCACGATCATCGAGTCTGACGATCACGTGATCCTGTTCGTGGTCGACAAGAAGCATATCCGCGATGTCGAGCGGTTGTTCCAGGTCGGCCTGACCTTCCTCTGACCTTTTATCCGACAGGTAGCGAGCGCATGCAGTATTCCCAGATCCAGCGCATCCTCGGCATCCTGCTGATGCTGTTTTCCACCAGCATGCTGCCGGCCGCTGCGGTCGGCTATCACTATGGTGAGCATGCGCGGGAAGCCTTCCTGGTCGGCTTTGCCATCACCCTGTGCGTCGGCCTGCTGGTGTGGCTGCCGGTGCGCCAGCAGCGCAACGAACTGCGCACCCGCGATGGCTATCTGATCACCGTACTGTTCTGGCTGGTACTTGGGTTGTTCGGCGCGGTGCCACTGTATCTGCTGGAGTTGCCCGACCTGACGGTGGCCGATGCAGTATTCGAATCCTTCTCCGGACTGACCACCACGGGCGCCACCGTGATCACCGGGCTGGACACCCTGCCCCGTTCGCTGTTGTTCTACCGGCAGCAACTGCAATGGTTCGGCGGCATGGGAATCATCGTGCTGGCGGTGGCCATCCTGCCGCTGCTGGGCGTCGGCGGCATGCAGCTGTACCGCGCCGAGATGCCCGGTCCGCTGAAGGAAAACAAGCTGACCCCGCGCATCGCCGAGACCGCCAAGGTGCTCTGGTTCATCTACACCGGACTGACCCTGGCCTGCGCCAGCGCCTACTGGCTGGCCGGCATGTCGCTGTTCGATGCCATCGGCCACAGCTTCTCCACCGTGGCCATCGGCGGCTTCTCGACCCATGATGCCAGTATCGGCTATTACGATAGCCCGATGATCGAACTGATCTGTCTGTTGTTCATGGTCCTGTCGGGGATCAACTTCGCCCTGCACTTCACCGCTTGGCGGTTCCGCTCGATCCGCAGCTACTGGCAGGATTCCGAGTGCCGCGCCTATCTGCTGATCCTGCTCGGCCTGTTTATCATCAGCGCCACGCTGCTGATTTATTCCCAGTACTACGATGTCGCCTCATCGTTGCGCTTTGCCGCCTTCCAGACGGTTTCCATCGCCACCACCACCGGTTTCACCGTGACCGACTTTGCCTCCTGGCCGTCGGTGTTGCCCTTCATGCTGCTGTACGCCAGCTTCATTGGTGCCTGCGCCGGCTCCACCGGCGGCGGCATGAAGGTGATCCGCGTGGTGCTGGTGTTCAAGCAGGGGGTGCGGGAGATCAAGCGGCTGCTGCATACCAACGGGGTGTTTCCGGTCAAGCTAGGCAGCAAGCCGGTGGGTGATCGGGTGGTGGAAGCCGTGTGGGGGTTCTGCTCTGTGTATGTGTTCACCTTTGCCCTGCTGTTCCTGCTGTTGCTTGGCACCGGCCTGGACTTCGTCACTGCCTTTTCCGCCCTGACTGCCTGCATGAACAACCTGGGGCCAGGGCTGGGCGACGTGGCGGCGCACTATGGCGACATGACGGCCACGGTCAAATGGATCCTCAGCTTTGCCATGCTGCTGGGTCGATTGGAGGTCTTTACCCTG
>DXBL01000251.1 GCA_019116555.1 Candidatus Pseudomonas excrementavium | reverse complement strand
CTGGTATCGCGGGTGGAAGTCTGTGCGAGCTACCCGGGCGACGCCGGCGCGATTCCCCATCTGGAACTGGGCCAGAATGATCTGCCCGCGGTGCTGCATGCCGATGCCGCCGTCGCTCACCTGATGAAAGTCGCCAACCCGAGTTGGGTGGTGGTGGGTGCCGAGCGGATCGCCGGCAACGGTGATGTGGTCAATGCCATCGGCACCTACGGGCTGGCGGTACTGGCCATGCATCATGGGTTGCGCTTCATGGTGGTGGCATCCAGCGCCAGCATCGACTTGACGCTGGAGACGGCCGACGATGTCGAGCTTGGCGACGTGTTGGCGGGGCAGGGCGGACAGCCGCTGTTCGACGTGACACCGGCCGATCTGATCGACGTGATCGTCACGGAAAAGGGCATCATCGAGCGCCCCGACCAGGCCCGGGTGGCCGAATTGCTGAGTCCGCGACGGTTGCACTGAGCCATCACTCGGGGTTGCTGGCCAGGCGGTGTGAACTGGCGCTCAGGAAGGTGCGCTATCTCCCGCGGGAGTCGCCACTGTGGTATCATTCCCGGCTTTGATCCGGTCCTAAGTCGGGCCCCGTTCCGCGCTGAATGCGCATTGGCACCGTCAGGTCGCCAACAATAAAAGGAATGCCGTTTCATGGGTGAGCTGGCCAGAGAAATTCTTCCAGTCAATATCGAAGACGAGCTGAAGCAATCGTACCTTGACTACGCCATGAGCGTGATCGTCGGGCGGGCACTGCCTGACGTGCGCGACGGCCTCAAGCCGGTGCACCGTCGCGTGCTGTTCGCCATGAGCGAACTGAACAACGATTGGAACAAACCATACAAGAAGTCCGCCCGTGTGGTCGGTGACGTCATCGGTAAATACCACCCCCACGGCGACTTGGCGGTCTATGACACCATCGTGCGGATGGCCCAGCCGTTCTCCCTGCGTTACCTGCTGGTCGACGGCCAGGGCAACTTCGGTTCGGTCGACGGTGACAGCGCTGCAGCGATGCGTTACACCGAAATCCGCATGACCAAGCTGGCCCACGAGCTGCTGGCCGACCTGGACAAGGAAACCGTGGACTGGGTGCCCAACTACGACGGCACCGAACAGATCCCCGAAGTATTGCCGACCAAGGTGCCCAACCTGCTGGTCAACGGCTCCAGTGGTATCGCCGTGGGCATGGCGACCAATATTCCGCCGCATAACCTGACCGAGGTCATCAACGGCTGCCTGGCGGTGATCGCCAACCCGGATATCTCCATCGACGAGCTGATGGAGTACATTCCCGGTCCTGATTTCCCCACCGCCGGCATCATCAACGGCCGCGCGGGTATCGTCGAAGCCTACAAGACCGGCCGCGGCCGCATCTACGTGCGCGCCCGCTGCGAAATCGAAGACATCGACAAGGTCGGCGGTCGCCAGCAGATCATCATCAATGAGCTGCCCTACCAGGTGAACAAGGCCAAGCTGATCGAGCGCATCGCCGAGCTGGTCAAGGAAAAGAAACTCGAAGGTATCAGCGAGCTGCGCGACGAGTCCGACAAGGACGGCATGCGCGTGGTGATCGAGCTGCGTCGTGGTGAGGTGGCGGAGGTCATCCTCAATAACCTGTACGCCCAGACCCAGATGCAGAACGTGTTCGGCATCAACGTGGTCGGTCTGCTGGACGGTCAGCCGCGCATTCTCAATCTGAAGGAACTGCTCGACGCCTTCATCCGTCACCGCCGAGAAGTGGTGACCCGCCGTACCGTCTATGAGCTGCGCAAGGCTCGCGAGCGTGGCCATATCCTGGAAGGCCAGGCGGTTGCCCTGTCGAATATCGATCCGGTTATCGCGCTGATCAAGGCCTCGCCATCCCCGGCCGAAGCCCGTGAGCGGCTGCTGGCCGAGGCTTGGGAGCCGGGCGCGGTAGTCGAGATGGTCGAGCGTGCCGGGGCTGATGCATGCCGCCCCGATGAGTTGCCTGAGCAGTACGGTCTGCGTGATGGTCGCTACTACCTGTCCCCGGAGCAGGCCCAGGCCATCCTGGATCTGCGCCTGCACCGCCTGACCGGTCTGGAGCACGAAAAGCTGCTGACCGAATACCAGGAAATCCTCACGCAGATCGGCGAGTTGCTGCGCATTCTGAACAGCGAACAGCGCCTGATGGAAGTTATCGTCGAGGAACTGGAGCTGATCCGCAGCAATTTCGGCGATGCGCGCCGCACGGAGATCGTTGCCTCGCGCATGGATTTGAGTGTGGCCGACCTGATCACCGAAGAAGATCGCGTGGTGACCATTTCCCACGGCGGCTATGCCAAGAGCCAGCCGCTCGCCGACTACAACGCCCAGCGCCGCGGCGGCCGTGGCAAGGCGGCCACCGGCGTCAAGGATGAGGATTACGTTTCCCATCTGCTGGTCGCCAACAGCCATACTACGCTGATGCTGTTCTCCAGCAAGGGCAAGGTGTACTGGCTGAAGACCTACGAAATTCCGGAAGCCTCGCGTACCGCCCGCGGTCGCCCGCTGGTCAACCTGTTGCCGCTGGACGAAGGTGAGTACATCACCACCATGCTGCCGGTCGAGGAATACACCGAGGGCTGGTTCATTTTCATGGCCACCGCCAACGGTACCGTGAAGAAGACCCCGCTGCCGCAGTTCAGCCGCCAGCGCAGCGTCGGCCTGATCGCCCTGGATCTGGACGAGGGCGATACCCTGATCAGCGCCGCTCTGACCGATGGCAACAAGCAGGTCATGCTGTTCTCCGACGGTGGCAAGGTGACGCGTTTCAACGAAACCGACGTGCGCGCCATGGGTCGTACCGCCCGTGGTGTTCGCGGCATGCGTCTGGCTGAAGGCCAGTGCCTGGTCTCCATGCTGATTGCCGAGGAGGGCAGCCAGATCCTGACTGCCTCCGAGCATGGCTTCGGCAAGCGTACACCCGTGGAAGACTTCCCGCAGTACAAGCGTGGCGGCCAGGGCGTGATCGCCATGGTCACCAATGACCGCAACGGCCCGCTGGTTGGCGCCGTGCAGGTGGTCGATGGCGAGGAAATCATGCTGATCTCCGATCAGGGTACCTTGGTGCGTACCCGCGTAGCGGAAGTGTCCAGCCTGTCGCGCAATACCCAGGGCGTTACCCTGATCAAGCTGGCTAAGGGCGAGAAGTTGGTCGGCCTGGAGCGTGTACAGGAGCCGGCCGATGAGGAAGGCGAGGGTGAAGCAGACGAAGATAGTGATGTTGGCGAGACCGATGTCGGCGCGGCTGAAGACAGCGCCGGAACCACTGACGATCAAGAGTAGAGGTTAAGGTGAGCAAGCGACTGTTCAATTTCTGTGCGGGACCGGCAGCCTTGCCGGAAGCAGTACTGCAGACAGCCAGGGACGAGCTGACGGACTGGCACGGCAAGGGTCTGTCGGTCATGGAAATGAGCCACCGCAGCGACGAGTTCGTCAGCATCGCCGAGCAGGCCGAGCAGGACCTGCGCGACTTGCTGAGCATACCCTCGGACTACAAGGTGCTGTTCCTGCAGGGCGGCGCCAGCCAGCAGTTCGCCCAGATTCCGCTGAACCTGCTCGGTGAGGACGGCAGCGCCGACTACATCGACACTGGCATCTGGTCGCGCAAGGCTATTGAGGAGGCGTCCCGCTACGGCCACATCAATGTTGCCGCCTCGGCCGAGCCCTACGATTACTTCGCCATCCCCGGCCAGAACGAGTGGCAGCTGTCGGACAATGCCGCCTACGTGCATTACACGCCCAACGAGACCATCGGCGGCGTGGAGTTCAGCTGGATTCCAGAGGTGGGCGACAAGCCCCTGGTGGCGGATGTGTCTTCCGACATCCTGTCGCGCCCGCTGGATGTCTCGCGCTTCGGCCTGCTTTACGCCGGTGCGCAGAAGAATATTGGCCCGAGCGGCCTGACTGTGGTCATCGTCCGCGACGACCTGCTGGGCAAGGCCCACAGCAAGTGCCCGACCATGCTCGACTACAGCGTCGCCGCCAAGAACGGCTCGATGTACAACACCCCGCCGACCTTCGCCTGGTATCTGTCCGGGCTGGTGTTCCAGTGGCTCAAGGCCCAGGGCGGCGTCGAGGCCATGGAACGCATCAATGATGCCAAGCAGCGCAAGCTGTACGGCGCCATCGATGCCAGCGAGCTGTACAGCAACCCGATCAACGTCGCTGACCGCTCGTGGATGAACATTCCCTTCCGTCTGGCCGACGACCGCCTGGACAAGCCGTTCCTGGCCGGCGCCGAGGAGCGCGGACTGCTCAACCTGAAAGGTCACCGTTCGGTGGGTGGCATGCGTGCTTCCATCTATAACGCGGTACCGGAAGCAGCAGTGGATGCGCTGGTGGCCTACATGGCCGAATTCGAAAAACAGCACGGTTGAATGACATGTCAGACGAAGCGCAACTCACCGCTCTGCGTAACCGGATCGACTCGCTCGACGAGAAGTTGCTGGAGCTGATCAGCGAGCGAGCCCGCTGCGCCCAGACCGTGGCCGACGTCAAGCAGAAGACTCTGGCCGAGGGCGAGAAGCCGGTGTTCTACCGGCCCGAGCGGGAAGCCTGGGTGCTCAAGCACATCATGGAGCTGAACAAGGGTCCGCTGGACAACGAAGAAGTGGCGCGCCTGTTCCGCGAGATCATGTCTGCCTGCTTGGCGCTGGAGGAGCCGCTGAAAGTGGCCTATCTGGGGCCGGAGGGTACCTTTACCCAGGCGGCGGCGCTCAAGCATTTCGGCCATTCGGTCCACAGCGTGCCGATGGCGGCGATCGATGAGATCTTCCGCGAAGTGGCAGCTGGCGCGGTGCATTTCGGTGTGGTGCCGGTGGAAAATTCCACCGAGGGCGCGATCAACCATACCCTCGACAGCTTCCTCGAACATGATCTGGTGATCTGCGGCGAGGTGGAGTTGCGCATTCACCACCATCTGCTGGTGGGCGAGAATACCCGCACCGACAAGATTTCCCGGGTCTACTCCCACGCCCAGTCCCTGGCCCAGTGCCGCAAGTGGCTGGATGCGCATTACCCCAACGTCGAGCGGGTCGCGGTGGCGAGTAACGCCGAGGCGGCGCGCCGGGTCAAGGGCGAATGGAATTCGGCGGCGATTGCCGGCGACATCGCTGGCGAGTTGTACGGCCTGACCTGCATCGCCGAGAAGATCGAGGATCGTCCGGACAACTCCACGCGCTTTCTCATGATCGGCAACCAGGAAGTGCCGCCGACCGGCGATGACAAGACGTCCATCATCGTGTCGATGAATAACCGTCCGGGCGTATTGCATCATCTGTTGCAGCCGTTCCACGACAACGGCATCGACCTGACCCGTATCGAAACCCGGCCTTCGCGCAGCGGCAAGTGGACCTACGTGTTCTTCATCGACTTCTTCGGCCATCAGCACGACCCGCTGATCCGGGATGCGCTGGAGAAGATCCGCGAGGAGTCCGTGGCGCTGAAGATCCTGGGGTCCTATCCGAAGGCGGTACTTTAACCGTAGCGGCAAGCTACAGGCGGCGAGCTGCAAGCGGTTTGGCAGAGGGTTGCTTGGAGCTTGCGGCTTGTACTTGAGGCTTTGTCATGAGTTGCGATTTCCTCGGCCTGGCGCTGCCAGGCGTGCAAGAACTGTCCCCCTATGTACCCGGCAAGCCGGTGGAAGAGCTGGCCCGCGAATTCGGCCTCGATCCGACCGACATCATCAAGCTGGCCAGCAATGAAAACCCCCTCGGCCCGGCGCCCATGGCGCTCAAGGCGATCCAGGAGGCGCTGCCCGAGCTGACCCGCTATCCCGATGGCAACGGCTTCGCCCTCAAGCAGGCTGTGTCCCGGCGTTTCGGTTTCGACCTGTCGATGATCACCCTGGGCAACGGCTCCAACGATCTGCTCGAGTTGCTGGCTCGCGCGTTCCTCGCGCCGGGCCGCGAAGTGGTGTTCAGCCAGCATGCCTTTGCCGTGTATCCCATCGTTACCCAGGCGGTGGGCGCTACCGCGGTACAGGTGCCGGCCCGTGAATGGGGCCACGACCTGGAAGCCATGGCCGCAGCCATCACCCCGGCCACCCGGCTGGTGTTCGTCGCCAACCCGAACAACCCGACCGGCACCTGGATCGAACGGGCAGAGTTTCAAGCCTTCATGGCGCAGGTGCCTGAGCAGGTACTGGTGGTGCTGGACGAGGCCTACACCGAATACGTGACTGTCGATGACGCGCTCAACGGCTTCGATCTCGTCGGCCGTTACCCCAACCTCATCGTCACCCGCACCTTCTCCAAGGCCTACGGCCTGGCGGCGCTGCGCGTGGGTTACGCCATCAGCCATCCGCAAATCGCCGATGTGCTGAACCGGGTGCGGCAACCCTTCAACGTCAACAGCCTGGCGCTGGCCGCTGCCGTGGCCAGCCTGGAAGACACCAGCTATCTGGCCGAAAGCCGCCGCGCCAACCG
>DXBL01000250.1 GCA_019116555.1 Candidatus Pseudomonas excrementavium | reverse complement strand
CTGGCGGCGTGCTTCCAGCTGCACCAGGTCGCGGTGGGCCTGCTGGGTGCGTTCGTCGTTGAGTTGCTGCTCTTCGGTGAGATCGGCGATGCGGGCGCTGATTTCCTGCTGCTTGTCCTTGGCAGCCACATATTGCTTGCGGTTGTGGCCCCAGCTTTGCGCGGCCGCGGCATAATCCAGGCCGAGACGCTCCAGCCAGCTGTTCTGGTAATCCTCGGTCAGCTGGCGCGACTGCTCCAGCAGGCCGACGGCGCCGCGCACGCGGGCGGCTTCCTGTTCCATGCCGTGCACGGTGCGCAGCAGGTCACGGATGCGCTTGATGGTATCGCCGAACTCGCGGGCTTCGAGTACTTCGCCGCCGACGAACTGGTCGATCGAGCGTACCGGTTTGTACGCCATGAAGTTGGCGAAGGTGCGCGCGGCATTCTTCGCTTCGCGGATGGACACCGCGTCGGCCTTGCCGCGCAGCGCGCCATACAGGCGGGCCAGGTAGGCGCTCTTGCGGTCATAGGTTTCCACGCCCTGCTTGCCGAACTGCTTGCGCAGCAGGTTGGGCAGTTCGGTAAGCGAAATGACGTGACGGCCCTCGTCGGTGTCCCGTACGAAATCACTGAGCGTCAGCATTTCGCCGGGCACGATCATCAGCAGCAGTTCATCCTGGCGTGCCTGGCGGCTGCTGCCGGCGGTATCCAGGTGGGCACGCACGCCGATCACTGCGGTGAAGGGCTCAGCGGTTTCGCCCTGGGTCGGGTGGAACACGCCGGCGATGTAACCGTCGGTGGTCCAGGGTCGGGCGAAGGCGCCGTCATCACAACCCAGCACGTAGGAGGCCAGGGTGCGCACCTGCTTGCCGCCGCGGCCGCGCTGGGTGGTCTCGTCCTGGCCGGGGTTGTAGTTGAACAGGTTGTCATGGGCGGCGGTCATCAGCGTCTGCAGGGCATCGGCCGCCGTGGTCTTGCCGGAGCCGTTGCCGCCGGAGAACAGGTTGATCGGGCCGTATTCCATTTCCTCGACCGGCAGGTTGCCCCAGTTGGCGGTAATCGAGCGTTTCAGATACATGCTCAGTTGGCTCCTTCGGCAAGGTCGGCGGGTTCGTCGATCGGGTCTTCGTCATCCAGTTCCACGCCGCCGGCCAGCTGGTTCAAGGCAGTGTCGGTCACCAGGCTGATGATGCCGGGGCGGATGATCAGCCAGCCTTCGCCATCTTCCAGGGTGCCGTCGCCGCCGGGGCTGCGGATCAGGCGCAGCTGGCGCATGCGCCGCAGCAGGGTCTGGCGTTCGCTGGCATTTTCCGGCAGCGGCCGGCCGAGCAGGTTGCGGTGGCTCAGGCTGAGGGCTTCGAGGGACAGCATGACCTGGCCCAGTTCATCCACCTGGCCGTCACGCAGGGCCTTGTCGTATTCGGCGCGCAGCACCAGTACCAGGGACACTTCCTGCTGGTTCAGGCGTTCGCGCAGGCCGCTGTTGAAGCTGTCGTCGCTGTCGGCCAGGCCGGGCACTTCGGCGCCCGGCGGGAAGATGCGCACCATGTTGAAGCGCGATTCGTGGAGCACGCGGATGCGCAGCACCCACAGGTAGTCCTCGACCAGCGGCTGCACCTGCAGGAAGCGGTCGTAGAGTTCGGCTTCGCGCTTGCTTTCGTCACGGCACAATACGCCGCGGTCGAGCAGGCGGATCATCAGGTCGGAAAAGTCGTCGGGGCTGATGCCGTGTTGCTGCAGTTGGTCTTCCAGGGCGTCACGCATGGGTATCTTGTTCCAATTCGATGATGAATCCGTCGCGGCGGTTGAAGTAAGTATCGCCGGTCACCGGCTGGCCGGTCGGCTCGATCTTCACGCGAAAGCCGGCGGCGGCCTGGTCGGCGCTGCCCAGGGCGATCACGTGGCTGACCGCGAGCAGGTCGCTGGCGCCATGAATGGGCAGGTCACCGCTGTTGATGCGGCGACCATCGCCCAGGGCGCTGCGCAGATAATCGCGCATGCCGCTGGCATTGATGTTGAACGCCCGTTCCAGCAGTTGGCTGACCGCCAGTGAGCGCAGGGTGTCGTCGTCCGGCATGCCGGGGTCGTCCATCTCGCTCTGTACCGGCTGACGGTTCTGGCGTTCGCGCAGGCGCACCTGGGCGGGGTCGATCAGTTCCACGCGCAGGCGCGCCATGGCATCGCCGGCGGCGGTCAGGCGCTGCTCGTAGCTGGCCGGGTCGAGGGCACTGAGTTCGCGGCACAGGCCGACGATATCGTTGTGCTGCTGGGTCTGCAGGTAGCTCAGCTGGCGGATGAGAATGTCGGCGCGTTTGGTGAAGCTCTGCAGGGTGCGGCGCAGGGCCGGCAGCATGATTTCCGAGGCGTTGCGCATGCGGTTGTCGATGGTGTCGAGCAGTTGCCAGAGTACCGAGGCGCTGTCGTCGACGACCAGGTCGGGGGCCAGGCGGCGCAGTTCCCGTTCGGCGCTGGCTTTCCATTCCCGGGGTTTGTGGCGGATGCGGCGCAGCACGTCGTGGATACGGTCGCGGTGTTTTTCCACGCTGTCGGCGGACAGGCGGATCGACACGTCGGGCTGGAAGCGGCGTTCCATGAAGTCGAAGAACTGGTCGCTGGCCTGCTGCACCAGTTGCTGGGCTTCGACTTCGCGCACCAGTTGACGTTTGCGTTCTTCGAGCTCGGCGATGATATCGGTGAAGTCGGCGATGATGCGCTCGGAATATTCGTAGGCGTCGAGCAGGTCGTAGACTTCGCCGCGGTCGGCGAAGGCGGACAGGGCGTTGAGGGTGTTGCGGGTGTTGCGATGCCGGGTGCGCACACTGTGGCCGACGGCTTCGACCAGTGATTGGGTGAACAAGCGGCCGAGGCGGCTGAAGGGGTAGGTGGACTGGAAGGTGGCCTGGTCTACCTGGCGTTCGAGCCAGCCGTGGTCGACCAGGCTGTTGAGTACCCAGCCGGCCTGTTCGCGGTTGTTGCGGAAGCGGCTCTGTTCGTCATCGTCGCCGTCGAGCAGGGGCGCGCGTTCCAGGGCTTCGCTGAAAATGTCCAGCACCTGTTCGCGCTTGAGCGATTCGCCGTAATCGGCGCTGGCGCTGTACAGACGGTCGTGCAGCAGGCGCAGGCATTCGACGATCTGTTCGCGGTATTTGCTGGTCAGTGGTTTGAAGAACTGCAGGCGCTGGTCGGCAAAGAACATGGGGCGTCCGGAGCTGGTGAGTCAGCCGGGTATTATGCCGCAAGCGGGCAGGGATTTGAGCTTTACCTGGTCGGGGAGGGGTGGTTTTTGTGGACCGCGTCGGGATATCTGGTTGCAGGTGATGCTTTACGCTGCGCGCCGCTGATAGATGGGTGTTGCGGAACGGCTGGCTACCCGCCCCGCCCGGACGCGCATCCCGCCATCCCTGGCGCTCGTCTGTGTCCGTCCCTGGACACAGACGGTCCGGCCGGGGCGGGTATCCAGCCATGCCGGGGTTGGCTGAGCAGTCGGCAGCTGTTCGCGGGCGAGCCCGCTCCCACAAAAAACAACCGATGGAGTTTGGCCGGAACCATGGAGTCTCCTAGCGGTGCCGGT
>DXBL01000249.1 GCA_019116555.1 Candidatus Pseudomonas excrementavium | reverse complement strand
GTTATTCGCTGATGTCGATGCTGGAGATGCGCTCAGCTTCGATCTGCTCCCGGGTGAAGGGCACTCGATGCCAGTTCTTGTCCGCGTAGGCTTCGGTGTAGTCAGCGTAGTGCGGGCTGGCCGGGTCGGTGGACTGGGAGTTGCTCAGGAAGGTATAGGCCTGTACCGGCTCCCCTTCAGGGAAATCCACCACATGCATATAGGTGTTACGCAGCACGGTAAAGTAGCCTTCCTCGCCCTCGCCACCATACTGGGGTATCTGCTTGCCCGGTTTGAGGAAGAACTGCACATCACCCAGCTTGGCATTCAGTGGGATGTTGGCGTCCACCAGTTCCGCAACGGCGTTGGAGAATGCGGTGCGAACGGCATCCTGCACGCTGGTGTTGGTGCTCAGTCCGGCTGGTGTATTGACCGGATCGGCTGCATCGAAGGGCGTGGCATACAGGCTCATATCAGGGGCCAGCTCTATGTTCATCCAGAACGCTGTCCAGATATGGGCACCGACCGCATCGAGCTCTCCGGTATTATTCCAGGTGGCCAGGATCTGGCAGGCCTGCTGTTCGGTGTCGGGCGCACCAGCGTCGCAGACGCTGGCAAGCACCTCATCCTTCAGCAATTCGGCGCTGTAGACCCGACTGTTGAGCACGATCTCGCGGATATTCTCGCTGCTGGCCAGGTGACCGTTCAAGCCGTCGGTACCTGTCAGCCGTTCCCTGACCAGCGTATGACCCATGCGCGTGCGCAGGGTTTGCTCATAATTTTCCTGGCCGATGATGCCATCGAAGCCCGTCAGCGGTTGTTCGGGGTTGCTCAGCCAGTAGCTGTCGTTCATGTTCGCCACATAATCGGTGGAGAACAGGCTGGGCAACTTGCCGGGACCGAAGGCGCCGGGCTGTCGTGAGTCCCCATCCGTGCGCCAATCGCACTCGGTACGACTGCCATCCAGTAGCGGCAGGCCCGGGACGGCTTGCATGACAAGCGGCCCCAGAAACGGTACCAGGCAATTGGGCAGCATGCTGTCGGGTACGTTGGGTACGGCGGTGATGTCGGAATAGAGCGCGCGGTCATCGCCGCGACCGATGGCCGTGGTGTTGACCCAGGGAATGCCGACGTACTGCCGGGTTATGTCATAGAAATCAGCCAGCGACTCTGCTTTGTTCCACGCGAAGAAGTTTTCGAAGGATCGGGTATTCTCCAGGTTGATGTCGCGCAGGGTGAAGGCGGCCTGGTCACTCCAGCCCGGCAGTCCCATGCCGGCCAGGTTGATCATTGGGCCGTAGACCGAGCGATACAGCGTCCGTGAGGCCGGTGCCAGCGAGCCATCGGCCTGCTTGACCTGGACGGTGATCTCGGTGGCTTCCAGGGCTTTCTCCTGGCCATCCTGGATGTAGTGCGTGGGGTTGCCGTTCGCCAGCTGTAATTGGTAGAGCGTGAAGCGATAGGCGGTGGAGACGGTATGCGCCCAGGCGATATTGTCGTTGAAGCCTATCTGGATCATGGGCGAACCCATGATGGAGACACCGGAGATATCCAGTTTGCCGGGGATCGTCATGTGCAGCTGATAGAAGCGGTCGATGCCCAGGTGATACCAGTGGGGGTTGGCGAACAGCAGGCTCTCACCGGTTTCGGTGGCGTCGCTGCCAAAGGCGAAGGTGTTGCTGCCGATCCCTTCCTTGCGGCCCAGCTTGAAACGTTCCGGGTCGATGTCCAGTTCCTGCGGGGCGCTGCGGCTGCGCATGGTGGGGGCGCCGATGGCCGGCGGCTGCGCACTGGCGATTTCCTCAACCCAGTTGGCGCTGCTGGCGGCGAGGTTGAGCCCGACGAGGCGACGCATGAGGTCGTCCTCGGTTACCGTCATCAGCCATTCCTGGTTACGGCAGTCGGCATGGCGACCGGCATGCTGGCCATCCTGTATTTCGGTTACATAACGGTTGTAACCGGCGGTGAAGCCGTGCAGGAGATCGCGTACGTCCTCGGACTGCGCGTCCTTGAATTTTTCCACCTGCTGATCATCGACGATAAAACGGAAGAAGAAGTCCGCTTCCAGGTTCGGCGGTGAGCCGAAGGTACTCATGGGGGAGGCGGGTTCATCCGGTCCGAAATACCGTGAGCGCTCGCCACGGAAGGTGAGGAAGGCATCTGCCAGTACGCACAGGTTATCCTCGGCGATGGCGTAGCCGTGCCCGTATCCTGCGCCGGCGAAGTTGTCGGCGGTGATGTGGGGGATGCCGTAGGTGGTGCGTTCGATGGTGGCTTTGTAACTGGCCGAAGGGGGAGCGTCGCTACCGCCACCACCACCGCCGCCGAACTTGCACCCACCCAATATCAGGAAGGTACTGATCAACCCGAGCTGAGCGAGACTTCTATGCTGCCTGTGCTGCTGCATATTCCTTTCCTCTTGTTATTATTCAAACACCCGTTTGGGTGATGCTCGAGCAGAATAAGCGAGGATGGAAGCGCCGCATAGAGCGCAGCCGTAATTTTCTGCGGCGGGGGAGGGAAGCCTTGGAAACAGAAACGCCCGGCAAGCCGGGCGTTTCTGTTGATGCTACGGTGCGCTTACTCGTCGAGGAAGCTGCGCAGGTGGTCGCTGCGGGTGGGGTGACGCAGCTTACGCAGGGCCTTGGCCTCGATCTGACGGATCCGCTCCCGGGTGACGTCGAACTGCTTGCCGACTTCTTCCAGGGTGTGATCGGTGTTCATATCGATGCCGAAGCGCATGCGCAGTACCTTGGCTTCACGGGCAGTGAGGCCAGAGAGTACTTCGCGGGTCGCTTCCTTGAGGCTTTCCACAGTCGCTGAATCGATCGGCGATTCCATGGCGCCGTCCTCGATGAAATCACCCAGGTGCGAGTCTTCGTCGTCACCGATGGGGGTTTCCATGGAGATCGGTTCCTTGGCGATCTTCAGTACCTTGCGGATCTTGTCCTCGGGCATTTCCATGCGCTCGCCAAGCTCTTCCGGCGTGGGCTCGCGCCCCATTTCCTGCAGCATCTGGCGGGAGATGCGGTTGAGCTTGTTGATCGTCTCGATCATGTGCACCGGAATCCGGATGGTGCGCGCCTGGTCGGCGATCGAGCGGGTGATCGCCTGGCGAATCCACCAGGTGGCGTAGGTCGAGAACTTATAGCCGCGGCGGTATTCGAACTTGTCCACCGCCTTCATGAGGCCGATGTTGCCTTCCTGGATCAGGTCGAGGAACTGCAGACCGCGGTTGGTGTACTTCTTGGCGATGGAGATCACCAGACGCAGGTTGGCCTCGACCATTTCCTTCTTGGCGCGGCGGGCGCGGGCTTCACCGATCGACATGCGACGGTTGATGTCCTTGACGTCGGCAATGCTCAGCTGAGCGTCTTCTTCCAGCGCGATCAGCTTCTTCTGCGCACGGATGACGTCGGCCTTGACCGCTTCCAGCTCGGCGGCATAGCGCGGCTTGTCAGCCAGCAGGCTGTCGATCCAGCCTTCGTTGGTCTCGTTGCCTGGGAAACTGCGCAGGAAGTCGGCACGCGGCATGCGAGCGTCACGTACGCACAGCTGCATGATGGCGCGTTCCTGGGCGCGGATGTTGTCCTGGGTGCTGCGCACGCGGACCACCAGCGCATCATACTGCTTGGGTACCAGCTTGATCGGCATGAACAGCTGCGCCAGGGCTTCCAACTCGGCTACGGCTTCCGGGCTGTGGCGGTCATGCTTCTTCAGCGTCTTGCGGACGGCTTGCAGTTGCTCGTTGACCGCGCCGAAACGCTGACGGGCAAGCTCCGGGTCCGGGCCGCCATCACCTTCTTCGGCCTCGTCCTCTTCGTCCTGCTCTTCGTCTTCTTCGTCTTCGTCGTCGGCTTTCTTGTCGTTCTTCGGCTTGGGTGTCTCGCCGGGAACGATGGCATTGTCGGTGCCGGACATGCCGTCATCGTCAGGGTCGATATAGCCACTGAAGATATCCGACAGGCGCCCGCCTTCTTCGGCGATGCGCTGGTAATCGCTGATGATGCCCTCGACGGTGCCGGGGAACATGGAAATGGCCGCCATCACCTCGCGGATGCCTTCCTCGATGCGTTTGGCGATTTCGATCTCGCCTTCGCGGGTCAGCAGCTCGACGGTGCCCATTTCGCGCATGTACATGCGCACCGGGTCGGTGGTGCGACCGATATCGCTTTCAACGGCGGCCAGAGCGGCGGCGGCTTCTTCCGCGGCGGCTTCGTCGGCGTCATTATCGGCCAGCAGCAGAGCATCGGCATCGGGTGCAGTCTCGAAGACCGTGATTCCCATGTCGTTGATCATGCGAATGATGTCTTCAACCTGTTCCGGATCTGAGATATCCTCAGGCAGATGGTCGTTGACTTCCGCGTAGGTCAAGTAGCCTTGCTCGCGACCGCGGGCAATGAGCTCTTTGAGACGGGATTGCTGTTGCGCTTTTCCGGACATAACAACCCTATGTGGATGCCTTGGTGTGCAAAAAAGTAAGCTGCGGATTATACCCAAAATCAGGGTGTATGACCAGTTGGCCTGATTGTCAGTTCTCGGCAGTTGGTGTATGTCGCCTGCCCAGAAGCTCGCGCAGCTGCTGTTTTTCCTCGGCGGTGAGTGATGTGACGGCCGACTTGTCGAGGAGGTGTTGAATCTGGCGGTCGGTTTGTCTAGCCATCAGTGTAGTTATAGTGTCGAAAAACTGTTGTTCAAGGTTGGCACTGGCAATATTCAGTATCCATTCCTTTTCCGCCAGTCGATTGAGCTGCTCCCCGAGGGCGGTGCCGTGCCATCTGGCCAGCAGTTCGATGGTCGACAGCTGCGGGTTCTTCTGCAGGGTGTCGATCAATGCGATCAGCAGCTGGGCTTCCTCATCATCCTCATTGGCCAGTTGACTGGCCTGCTTCGCCAACCCTGCCAGGTGCGGATGATGCAGCAGGGTGCGGGTGGCGCTCATGACCGGGCTTTCCACGCTGCTGGTGTCGCGCTGACGCTGTGGTTGGCGTTGCGGGCGGCTGGGGCGCGTAGCGGTGGGCTGGTCGCTCCATTCCGGCATCTCGTCGTATTGGTGCTCATAGCCGTCCCAGGCATCATACCCCGGTTCCATTGGCGGTGCGCTGGTCGGTTCGGCCGGCGGCGCTGCGGGCAGGCTGTCCAGATCCATGCCGGTACGCGCTTCCAGTGATTGACGCAACAGGCGGCGAAG
>DXBL01000248.1 GCA_019116555.1 Candidatus Pseudomonas excrementavium | reverse complement strand
CTGCCGAGGCGGAGTCCCCCGCGCCACAAGCAGGAGCTGAACCGGCAACCGAGGCGGCGACCGACGAGGTATCGTCAGCGGCTGCCACTGCAGAGTCTGCCGCGTCGGAATCCCCGGTTGCAGCCAGCCCGAGCGGTCTGGTGATGAGCTTCTCCGCTAATTGCTGGGTGCAGGTCAGCACTACCGACGGTCGCGTGTTGCACAGCCGCCAGATGCAACAGGGCCAGACCCTGAATATCGACCACCAGGGGCCGTTGGACCTGGTGATAGGGGCCGCCAGTGCGGTGTCGAAGATTGAATACAATGGGCAGCCAGTCGAACTCACCGGCAACGCCAGTTCCGGTGTCGCGCGGCTTCGCCTGGGCCAGTAAGAGGTAACGCAATGCATCAGCAATCCCCGGTCAAACGCAGAAAGTCGCGCCAGATCCGCGTGGGCTCGGTGCTGGTGGGCGGCGACGCCCCCATCTCCGTACAGAGCATGACCAACACCGAAACCTGCGATGTGGCAGCCACTGTGGGCCAGATTCGCCAGTTGGAGGCGGTCGGCGCGGATATCGTCCGGGTTTCCGTGCCGAGCATGGAAGCGGCCGAAGCCTTCGGTGAGATTCGCAAGCAGGTCAAGATGCCGCTGGTGGCCGACATCCACTTCGACTACAAGATCGCCCTGCGGGTAGCCGAGCTGGGTGTGGACTGCCTGCGCATCAACCCCGGCAATATCGGTCGCGAGGACCGGATTCGTGCGGTAGTCGACGCGGCGCGCCACCACGGCATTCCGATCCGCATCGGCGTCAATGCCGGTTCGCTGGAAAAGGACCTGCAGAAGAAGTATGGCGAACCGACCCCCGAAGCCCTGCTGGAATCGGCTCTGCGCCACGTCGATCATTTCGACAAGCTGGACTTCCAGGATTTCAAGGTCAGTGTGAAAGCCTCCGACGTGTTCATGGCCGTCGGCGCCTACCGCCTGCTGGCCGCACAGATCGAGCAGCCGCTGCACCTGGGCATCACCGAGGCCGGTGGGCTGCGCTCGGGCACCGTGAAGTCCTCGGTCGGCCTGGGCATGTTGCTGGCCGAAGGCATCGGCGACACCATCCGCATTTCCCTGGCGGCCGATCCGGTGCAGGAGATCAAGGTCGGCTTCGACATTCTCAAGTCCCTGCGCCTGCGTTCCCGTGGCATCAACTTCATCGCCTGCCCGAGCTGCTCGCGGCAGAATTTCGATGTGGTCAAGACCATGAACGAACTGGAAGCACGCCTGGACGACGTGATCGTACCGTTGGATGTGGCGGTCATCGGTTGTGTGGTCAACGGCCCGGGTGAAGCCAAGGAGGCCGACATCGGTCTGGCCGGCGGCTCGCCGAACAATCTGGTCTATGTCGATGGAGCGCCGAGTCAAAAGGTGACCAACGACGATATGGTGGACCGGCTGGAAAAACTGATTCGTGACAAGGTTGCCGCCAAGCAGGCGCTGGATGACAACACCATCGCCCGCGGCTGAGCAGCCGGTGGCAGACAAGGAATAACGATTTTGAAGAACCTGCAAGCCGTGCGCGGCATGAACGACATCCTGCCCACCGACAGTGCGCTGTGGCAATACTTTGAAAGCACCGTGGCCAAGGTCCTGGCCGGTTACGGCTATCAACAGATCCGCCTGCCGATCGTCGAGCCCACCGAGCTGTTCAAGCGCTCCATCGGCGAAGTCACCGATATCGTCGAAAAGGAAATGTATACCTTTGCCGACCGTAACGGCGACTCCCTGACCCTGCGCCCCGAAGGTACTGCCGGGTGTGTGCGCGCGATGCTCGAGCATGGCCTGTTGGGTGGTGGTGTCAGCCACAAGGTCTGGTACACCGGGCCGATGTTTCGTCATGAACGGCCGCAGAAAGGGCGCTACCGCCAGTTCCATCAGGTGGGGGTGGAGACCTTCAACCTCGGTGGTCCGGACATCGATGCCGAATTGATCATCCTCAGCTGGCGCCTGTGGCGGATGCTCGGCCTGGACGAGGCGGTCACCCTCGAACTCAACAGCCTCGGCTCCAGTGCTGATCGCGCCCGCTATCGGGATGATCTGGTCGCTTACCTGCGCGAGCGCTTCGAGCAACTGGATGAAGACAGCCAGCGCCGGCTCGACAGCAATCCGCTGCGGGTACTGGACAGCAAGAATCCCGACACCCAGGCCCTGTTGGTCGACGCGCCCAAGCTGGCGGACTACCTGAACGACGAAGCCCGCGCCCATTTCGATGGTCTGCGCGCATTGCTGGACGCCGCCGGCATTCCCTACGTGATCAATCCGCGGCTGGTCCGCGGGCTGGACTATTACGGGCTGACGGTGTTCGAATGGGTCACCGACCGGCTCGGTGCCCAGGGCACTGTCTGCGCCGGGGGCCGTTATGACGGCCTGGTCGAGCAGCTCGGCGGCAAGCCGGCGCCGGCGGTCGGCTTTGCCATGGGCATCGAACGCCTGCTGCTGCTGATCGAAACCCTCGGCAAGGTACCCGCCGAACTGTCCCGGCAGGTTGATGTCTATCTGGTCACTCTGGGTGCTGAAACGCAGCAGCCGGCGATCCGTCTGGCCGAACAGCTGCGCGATGCCTTGCCCGGACTGCGTCTGGTAGTGCATTGTGGCGGCGGCAGCTTCAAGAGCCAGTTCAAGAAGGCCGACAAGTCCGGCGCGCTGTACGCGCTGATTCTCGGTGAAGAGGAAGCGGCGGCGGGACAGGTCGGCTTCAAGCCCCTGCGCGGCGACGGCGAACAGCTGACCCTGGCCTGGGATGCGGTGCCTGAGCAGCTGCGCAAGGTATTGCAGTAATAGCGAATCAATCGGATGCGGTAAAGGAGAGCAGGGTGAGTAACCAGACAGAAGAAGAACAGATAGAACGGATCAAGGAAGTCTGGCATCGCCATGGTGTGCCCGTGCTGACTGGCGTGGTATTGGCGCTGGCCGGGGTGTTCGGCTGGAATGGCTGGACCAACTACCAGGAAAACAAGGCCAGCAATGCTTCTGCCGTCTACCAGAGCATGCTGGAAAGCGTACTGCAGGATGACAGCGAGGCGAGTCGCACACGCGGCGCCGAGCTGGCCGAGACCCTGCGCAAGGATTACCCCGGCACCCGCTACGCCAGCTTCGCGGCGCTGATGCAGGCGCGCCTGGCGGTGGAAGCAGGTGATTTCGATGCAGCCGAAGCGCTGCTGCGTGATGTTGCCGCAGACGGCGACGATCTGGCTTTGCAGGAAGTGGCCCGTCAGCGTCTGGCCCGAGTGCTGGGTCAGCTGGGACGCGCCGAGGAAGGCCTTGACCTGTTCACTGCACCGGTGACCGGCGAGCTGCTGGCTGGCCGCGAGGAAGTGCGCGGTGACCTGCTGCTGAGCCTGGACCGCGTGGCGGATGCGCGTCAGGCCTATCAGGCGGCGCTGGAAGCCACTCCTGACCCACGCACTCGGCCGCAACTGCAGCTGAAACTGGATGATCTGGCGGAGGAAGCCTCTTGAAGCTGATGTCCCGAACTCTGGCCGCCGGGCTTGCCGCCCTGCTGCTGGTCGGCTGCGGTAGCTCCGGCAAGAAGGAGCTGCCCCCGGCAGAACTGGAAAAATTCGATGCTGAGGTCCAACTGGAGCGCAGCTGGAAACGCAATATCGGTGTGGGCCAGGGCGAGCTGTTCAACAAGCTGCAACCGACCCTCGACGGCCTGACCCTGTACGCTGCCGACGCCAAGGGTCGAGTGGTGGCCATGGACCGGGAAACCGGTTCGGTCAACTGGCAGGTCAAGCTCAAGGAGCCGCTGTCCGGCGCCGTCGGCGCTGGCGGTGGCCGCGTCATGCTCGGCACGCTCAACGGCATGGTGATCGTTCTCGACGAAACCGATGGCAGCGAGCTGTGGCGCGCCCAGGTGTCGAGCGAAGTGCTGGCCCCACCGCAGACCAATGGCGACGTGGTGGTCGTGCAGACCCAGGACGACAAACTGGTAGCACTGGATATCGGCACCGGCGAGCAGCGCTGGTTGTACGAGTCCAGCCTGCCGGTGCTGACGGTGCGCGGGCACAGCGCGCCGATCGTGCAACTGCACCGCGTGTACGCCGGCCTGGCCAGCGGTCGTGTGGTGGCACTGGATGCGCAGAACGGCATCCCCTTGTGGGAGCAGCGCATTGCCCAGCCGGTCGGTCGCTCGGAACTGGAGCGCATGGTGGATATCGATGGCCGGTTGTTGCTGGATGATCAGACCCTCTACGCCGCTACCTACCAGGGCAACCTGGTGGCGCTGGATGCGGAGTCCGGTTCCATTCGCTGGCAGCGGCCGAGCTCCAGCCACGCCGGTGCCGCTGTCGGTTTCGGCAGCGTCTACCTGAGCCAGGCTGGCGGCACCGTCGAAGCCTATGATCAGAACCGCGCCACGCCGTTGTGGACCAACGACAGCCTGCAGCGTCGCCAGCTCACCGGGCCTGCTGCCTTCAGCAGCTACGTGGCCGTGGCCGACTTCGAGGGCTATGTGCATCTGCTGGCCCAGACCGATGGTCGCCTGGTTGGCCGTGTGCGGGTGGACAGCAAAGGTGTGCGGGTAACGCCGATCGTGCAGGGTGACACCCTGTATGTTTATGGCAACAGCGGCGATCTGGCGGCTTACCAACTGCGCTGACGTCGAAACAGGTTATACTTTCCGGCCGCTGTCCGCAGAAGGAGCAGCGGCCTTTTTGTTTTTGTTTGGCGCCAATAAGGTGCGCGGAGTAATCATGGTTCCTGTCATTGCCCTGGTGGGCCGGCCGAATGTCGGCAAATCCACGTTGTT
Source organism: Candidatus Pseudomonas excrementavium (assembly GCA_019116555.1). Taxonomy (GTDB): domain Bacteria; phylum Pseudomonadota; class Gammaproteobacteria; order Pseudomonadales; family Pseudomonadaceae; genus Halopseudomonas; species Halopseudomonas excrementavium. The sequence continues at coordinate 1,125 of DXBL01000248.1, read as the reverse complement.
CAACCGTCTGACCAAAAGTCGTGACGCCATAGTCGCTGACGTGGCCGGGTTGACCCGTGATCGCCAGTACGGCGAAGCGGTCTGGCAGGGCCAGCCCTTTATCGTGGTGGATACCGGCGGCTTGACCGGTGATGAACACGGTATCGACACCATCATGGCCGGGCAGTCCCTGCAGGCCATCGAGGAAGCCGATGCGGTATTGTTCCTGGTCGACGCCCGCACCGGTCGTACCGCTGGCGACGAGATGATTGCCGAGCACCTGCGCAAGCGTGACAAGCACACCTTCCTGATTGCCAACAAGGTCGACGGTGCCGATCAGGATTCGATCCTCGGGGAGTTCGCTCCCCTGGGCCTGGGTGCTCCGATAGGCATCGCCGCGGCCCACGGGCGCAATATCAACCCCATGCTGGAATCTGTATTGCTCAAGGGCGACATCCAGGCCGGGCCGGAGCTGGACGAGGAGGGTAACCCGGTTGAACGCCTGCCGGTGACGCCCATCGGCACCAAGATCGCGGTGATCGGTCGTCCCAACGTGGGCAAGTCCACCCTGGTCAACCGCATGCTGGGCGAGGAGCGGGTGGTTGTGTTCGACCAGGCCGGTACCACCCGCGACAGTATCTACATTCCCTATGAGCGCCATGGCAAGCCCTACACCCTGATCGATACCGCCGGTGTGCGCCGGCGCGGGAAGGTCTTCGAGGCCATCGAGAAATTCTCGGTGATCAAGACCCTGCAGGCGATCCAGGACGCCAACGTGGTGATCTTCGTGGTCGATGCCCGGGAAGGCATCGTGGAACAGGATCTGCACCTGCTGGGCTTCGTGCTGGAGTCAGGCCGTGCGCTGGTGGTCGCCATCAACAAGTGGGATGGCATGGAGCAGGGCGAGAAGGAATACGTCAAGAAGGAGCTGGAGCGCCGGCTGATCTTTACCCAGTTTGCCGATCAGCATTTCATCTCCGCGCTGCATGGCAGTGGCGTCGGGCTGCTCTACAAATCGGTGGATCAGGCCTATGAAAGCGCCATGACCAAGATCCCGACCAAGCGCATGACCGAGATTCTCGAAGCGGCGGTATCCGAGCACCAGCCGCCGCTGGTCAACGGCCGCCGGATCAAGCTGCGCTACGC
>DXBL01000247.1 GCA_019116555.1 Candidatus Pseudomonas excrementavium | reverse complement strand
AAGAGCCACCACCTCCTCTGATGAAGGCCGGGAAGCGCTGCTGGCGATCATGGAAGCTGGCGCCTGGTTCGGCGAATCCTCCCTGTTCGATGGCCTGCCCCGCGCCTATGACGCCCACGCTCAGGGCGATTGCGAACTGTTGTTCGTACCCAGAAGCGGTATCGAAAACCTGCTGGACCGCCGACCGCAGATCTATCGCAATATCGTGCGGCTGCTCTGCCAGCGCATCCGCCTGTCACTGGTCCTGCTCGAGACCAATGCCCTTTTGCCATTGGAGGGACGCCTGGCCAACCGTCTGCTGATATTGGTCCAGGCTGAAGATCACAGCATTTCGCCGGAACTGCGCCTGTCCCAGGAAGACCTCAGTCAGATGCTGGGCATGACGCGCCAGAGCATCAGCCGAGTGCTCAAACTCTGGGAAAGCGAAGGCATCATCGAGCGACACTACCGTGGCCTGCGCATTCTCGACTTTCCCGCGCTGCGGCGTAAGATCACCGACAATTAGGACAACCCCAACAACCGCCCCCGCTCCCGCTCGGCCATCTCCCGCAGAAAATCCCAGGTCACCCGCATCCGCGCAATATCCTTGAGTTCGATCGGCATCAGCATCCAGAAAGTACGGATAAAGCGAATCTGCGCCGGCAGGATCAACTGCAGGCGCGGGTCCTGGTCCGCTGTGAAGGCCGGCAGGATACCCAGCCCAGCGCCCGCGGCGATGGCCTCCTGTTGCGCCAGCACGCTGGTACTGCGCACCCCGACCGCGCCGGAACCGGCGATTTCGTCGAGGAACAGCAGGTCCTTGCTGAACACCAGGTCGTCCACGTAGCTGACGAAGCGGTGTTTTTCCAGGTCGTTGCGTGTGTTGATCGGGCCGTGCTGCTGCAGATAGTCCTTGCCGGCATACAACCGCAACACATAGTCGGTCAGCTTGGTGATGATGAACGGGCCGCGCTCCGGGCGTTCCAGGGTGATGACGATGTCCGCCTCATGCCGTGACAGGCGCACTGCCCGCGGCAGTGCCAGCAGGTCCAGGTGCAGGTGCGGATGGCGGTGGCTGAGTTCGCTCAGTTGGCCGGCCACCAGCATGGTGCCGTAGCCTTCGGTGGCGCCGATGCGTACCTGCCCGGACAACGTTTCCCCCGGGTTGGGCAGTGCCTGCTCGATGCGTACGCTGGCGCCTTCCATCAGCTCCACCTGCGGCAGCAGGCTGCGCCCGGCTTCGGTCAACGTGTAGCCGCTGGTGTCGCGGATGAACAGCGCCACGCCGAGACTTTTCTCCAGCGCCTGCAGCCTTCTGGATACCGTGGTGTGGTCCACACCGAGGCGGCGCGCCGCTGTGGTCAGCCGCCCTGCTCTGCTTAATTCGAGGAAAAACCGCAGGTTATCCCAATCCATACCCGGTTCCTGTGCAAAAACGCAGACCCAACTTGCGAATGAGCCAATTGTTTATGGGAAAAACGCACTGCTACTATCCATGACATCTTCCAAGACGACAAGGGCGCCGCCCAGAGGACCATAATGAGCAACAACAATATTCCCACCGTCAAACTGCTGATCAATGGCGAATTCATCGAGTCGAAGACGGATCAATGGCGCGATGTCGTCAACCCCGCCACTCAGGAAGTGCTGGCGCGCGTGCCCTTCGCCACCCAGGACGAGATCGATGCCGCGGTGGCCAGCGCCAAGGAAGCCTTCAAGACCTGGCGCAAGACGCCGATCGGCGCCCGCGCGCGGATCTTCCTCAAGTACCAGCAGTTGATCCGGGAAAACATCAAGGAACTGGCCGCCATCCTCACCGCCGAGCAGGGCAAGACCCTGGCCGATGCCGAGGGCGACGTGTTCCGCGGGCTGGAAGTGGTCGAACATGCTTCGGCGGTAGGTAACCTGCAACTGGGCGAGCTGGCCAATAACGTCGCCGGTGGCGTGGATACCTACACCCTGCTGCAACCACTGGGCGTGTGCGCCGGCATCACCCCGTTCAACTTCCCGGCGATGATCCCGCTGTGGATGTTCCCGATGGCCATCGCCACCGGCAACACCTTCGTGCTCAAGCCCTCCGAGCAAGACCCGATGGTCACCATGCGCCTGGTGGAACTGGCCCTGGAGGCCGGCATCCCGGCCGGCGTACTGAACGTCATCCACGGCGGCGTCGATGCGGTGAATGCGGTCTGTGACCACCCGGACATCAAGGCGGTATCCTTCGTCGGTTCCACTCACGTCGGCACCCACGTCTACAACCGCGCCAGCCAGGCCGGCAAGCGTGTGCAGTGCATGATGGGCGCGAAGAACCACGCCATCGTCATGCCCGATGCCAACAAGGAACAGACCCTGAACAACCTGATCGGCGCCGCTTTCGGTGCGGCGGGTCAGCGCTGCATGGCGCTGCCGGTGATCATCCTGGTCGGCGAATCGCGCAACTGGCTGCCGGAACTGGCACGCAAGGCTGAAGCGCTGAAGGTCAGCGCCGGTATCGAAGCTGGCACCGATGTCGGCCCGGTGATTTCCACCTCGGCACTGGAGCGTGTCAACGGCCTGATCCAGAAAGGCATCGATGAAGGCGCCGAGCTTGTGCTGGATGGCCGCAACCCCGAGGTGGCTGGCTATGCCGATGGCAACTTCGTCGGCCCGACCATCCTCGCTGGCGTCAAGCCGGGCATGACCGTGTACGACGAGGAAATCTTCGGACCGGTGCTCTGTGTGATGCAGGCGGATAACCTGGATGAAGCCATCGACATCATCAATGCCAACCCGAACGGTAACGGCACTGCCATCTTCACCCGTTCCGGTGGTATCGCCCGCCGCTTCCAGGAAGACATCGACGTGGGTCAGGTGGGTATCAACGTGCCGATCCCGGTGCCGGTGCCGCTGTTCTCCTTCAGCGGTTCGCGCGGCTCCAAGCTGGGCGATCTGGGCCCCTATGGCAAGCAGGTGATCCTGTTCTACACCCAGACCAAGACCATCACTGCCCGCTGGTTCGATGATGATGAGCAGGCCGCTGCGGTCAACACCACCATCACCCTGAAATGATTTTACGGGCCGGCACAAGATGCCGGCCCCGTTTTGTTTGGAGTAGCGACATGAGCTTTGAAACCATTCTGATCGAGACCCGCGAGCGCGTGGGCCTGATTACCCTGAACCGCCCCCAGGCGCTGAACGCGCTGAATACCCAGGTACTGGATGAACTGAACCAGGCGCTGGATCAGTTCGAGAATGACCCGAATATCGGTTGCATGGTGCTGACCGGTTCGAGCAAGGTCTTTGCCGCCGGTGCCGACATCAAGCAGATGGTCGACCTGCAGTACCCGCAGGTCTTCATGGATGACTTCTTCTCCCCCGCTGACCGCATCGCCAATCGCCGCAAGCCGTTGATTGCCGCGGTGGCTGGCTACGCCCTGGGTGGCGGCTGCGAACTGGCAATGATCTGCGACTTCATCTATGCCGCCGACAATGCCCGCTTCGGCCAACCCGAGATCAACCTGGGCGTGCTGCCCGGTATCGGCGGCACTCAGCGCCTGACCCGCGCCATCGGCAAGGCCAAGGCCATGGAAATGTGCCTGACCGGTCGCCAGATGGATGCCCGGGAAGCCGAACAGGCCGGCCTGGTTGCACGCATCATTCCGGTCGACCAACTGCTGGAAGAAACCCTGAAAGCTGCCCAGGTCATCGCCGAAAAATCCCTGCCCAGCGTGATGATGACCAAGGAATGCGTCAACCGCGTATTCTAGAGCAGCCTGAGTGAAGGCGTACGCTTCGAGCGCCGGGTATTCCACTCGATCTTCGCCACCGCTGACCAGACCGAAGGCATGCAGGCGTTTGCCGAGAAGCGTAAACCCAATTTCAAGCACGCTTGAGCATCGATACAACTGACTGACAAGAATAAGAGGTAGCTCATATGAAAATCGGATTCCTTGGCCTCGGCAACATGGGCGGCCCCATGGCCCACAACCTCCTCAAGGC
>DXBL01000246.1 GCA_019116555.1 Candidatus Pseudomonas excrementavium | reverse complement strand
CCGCGCAGCTCGTCCATCAGGTTACGTACGGCGAGGCGTTCGCCGATGCTGCCCTTGTCATAGATCTCGCCGCGCGGATTGATCGCGGTGATGTCCCGACGCACCAGGCCGTCGGCCAGGGGGATATCGGCGGTGACCACCAGATCCCCGGGCTGGGCATGTTCGATGATATAGAGGTCGGCCACATCCGCTCCGCCCGGCACCACCACCTGGCGCACGCCCGGCGCAGGCGCCAGGCCCAGCGCGCTGTTGGCTACCAGTACCAGCTGCAATTCCCGCCGCCGGGCCGCGCGCAACATGACATCGCGTACTGGACGGGGGCAGGCGTCGGCATCGATCCACAGGGTCATGGCTGCTTCCTCATGTTTCGGCCAGCTCCGCCTGCAGTTGCTCCAGTGCTTCGTGGGCATCCAGCCACTGCAGCTCCAGCTCATCGATACGCTGGCGGCAGTCGGCCTGTTTCGCCAGCAGTTCCTTGAGGCGACCCCGGTTGGCGTCGCTGTAGAGCTCGGTATCGGCCAGGGCGGTTTCGATTTCCTGCATCTGCTGCTGGGCGGCGTCGAGCTGCTGTTCGAGCTTGTCGGCTACCTTCTTCAGCGGCGCGAGGCGCTGGCGTTGCTCTGCCGCCAGGCGGCGCTGAACCTTGGCATCGACCTTGGGCGCGGCTGACGGTTCGTTGCTGGCACCGGCCTGGGCTTGCTGCTGGCGAAACTGGGCGAGCCAGCGGGTGTAGCTATCGAGATCCTCGGCATAGGTGGTCAACCGGCCATCGGCTACCAGCCAGAGTTCATCGGTGGTGTCGCGGATCAGCGCGCGGTCGTGGGACACCAGCAGCATCGCGCCCTCGAAATTCTGCAGTGCCACGGTCAGGGCGTGGCGCATTTCCATGTCCAGGTGGTTGGTGGGTTCGTCCAGCAACAACAGGTTGGGTTTCTGCCAGGCGATCAGCGCCAGCGCCAGGCGGGCCTTTTCGCCGCCGGAGAAATGCAGCACCGGCTCCTCGGCGCGGCTGCCATGGAAATCGAAGCCGCCGAGGAAGTTGCGCAGCTCCTGCTCGCGCTGCTGCGGCGCGATGCGGGCCAGGTGCAGCAACGGGCTGGCCTCGGGGTCGAGACTGTCCAGCTGGTGCTGGGCGAAATAGCCGATAGCCAGATGCTCGCCGGTCTTCAGCTCGCCGGCGATCAGCGGCAGGCTGCCGGCCAGGGTCTTGATCAGCGTCGACTTGCCGGCCCCGTTGGGACCGAGGATGCCGATGCGCGCGCCCGGGGCCAGCTGCAGTTTGACGTGCTGCAGAATGGCCGTGCCAGCGTAGCCGAGCGTGGCGTCGTGCAGATCCAGCAACGGGCTGGATTGGCTGTCCGCTTCGCGGAAACTGAAATTGAAGGGCGAGTCGATATGCGCCGGGCCGAGCAGCTCCATGCGTTCCAGCGCCTTGAGGCGACTCTGCGCCTGACGGGCCTTGGTGGCCTGGGCACGGAACCGGGCGATGTACTTCTGCATGTGCTCGCGCTGGGCCTGCTGCTTCTCGAAGGCCGCCTGCTGCTGGCTCAGACGCTCGGCGCGGGTCCGTTCGAACTGACTGTAGCCGCCGCGATAGAGCGTCAGCTGGCGCGACTCCACGTGCACGATATGCTCGACCACCGCATCCAGAAAGTCCCGGTCGTGGGAGATCAGCAGCAGGGTGCCCTGATAGCTTCTCAGCCAGTCTTCCAGCCAGAGGATGGCGTCCAGATCCAGGTGGTTGGTCGGCTCGTCGAGCAGCAGCAGATCGGAGGGGCACATCAGCGCCTGGGCCAGATTCAACCGCATCCGCCAGCCACCGGAGAAGTCCCCGACGCGCGCCTCGCATTGCGCCGGGCTGAAGCCCAGACCAGCGAGCAGGGTGCGGGCGCGGCTGTCGGCACTGAAGCCGTCATGGGCTTCCAGTTCGGCGTACAGAGTACCGAGGCGGCTGGCCTCCTGCTGCTGTTCGGCTTCCACCAGTTGCTGCTGGATCGACCGCAGGCGCTGATCACCGTCGAGCACATAATCGACTGCCAGCCGGTCGAGATCATCGATTTCCTGACGCATATGGGAGATACGCCAGTCCGCCGGCAGCGAGCAGTCACCGGCGTCGGGTGCCAGCTCGCCACGCAGCAGGGCGAACAGGCTGGACTTGCCGGCCCCGTTGGTGCCGAGCAGGCCGGCCTTCTGGCCCGGGTGCAGGGTCAGGTTGGCATTTTCCAGCAGCCGCAGCGGGCCGCGTTGCAGGGTCAGGGATTCGATCTTTATCATGGCGCGGAGTATATCAGTGTGCCGTGCACAGGAGAGGACTTCGATGAGCCGATTGTCGCTGACCGAATACGCAGGCCGGCTGTACGCCCGGCCCGGCGTGGAGCCCCTGTTGCTGGAGCTGCAGGACGAGGCCGGGCAGGATGTATTGCTGTTGCTGCTGGCCTGCTGGCTGGGTACGCGCGGGGTCCGGGCGGAGGCGCCGTTGTGGCAGTCGCTGCGTGACCGGCAGGCGCCCTGGCGCGAGCGGGTGATCGAACCGCTGCGGCAGGTGCGGCGGGCGTTGACCGGCGACGCCGATGCCGCCGCCTTGCGCGCTCAGGTCAAGGACTGCGAACTGGCGGCGGAGTGGCATCAGCTGGAACAGCTGGAGGCAATGTGTCTGGCGCTAACCCCTGCGGCGGATACGGCGCTGAGCTGTGTGCGGGTGCATCTTGCCCTGAGTGGCGAGGGGGCGAACGATGCCCGACTGGAGCAGCTTGCCGTTGCCGCTACGGTGATGGAACAGGACAAGGCCGCTCCCCGATAACTGCATGCGGGCCAGTGGCAGTGGATATCTGACAAGGAGCAAGGCCGCCTGGCAGCCGCTGGTCGAGGTCCGTCTCGACCAGGCGGGGGTCAGGCTTCGTTATCGGTAACGGCGGGAGCGTTTGCTGGTTTCCTGCTGCGTGAGCGACGCTGTGGTGGGCGCTTGCTGGTTTTGCTTGCCGCCGCGGGATCATCGCGCTTTTCGATGGCCTGGGTGACCTGCAGATCGATCCGGTCCAGTCCCTTGGCCAGGCGCAGGGTCTGGCGCACATCCTGTTGCAGCTGACGGATATAGTCCTGGGCTTCGTCGCGGGACTGGTTCAGGGCCGCCATGGCGGCGGTCAGCTCCTCGACCTTGGCGGTGACCTTTTCCACCGGCTTACTGCCATCCTCCTGGCGGGTAGCCAGCTTCTGCTGGGCTTCGGTGAGCTTTTCCTGCAGTTTCACTTGTTCGCGGTCGAGCTTTTCCAGCGCCTTGCGGGCATCGGCCTCGGCCTGGGTGCAGGCGTCGGCCAGATGCTCGTTCAGCGTGCGTGCCAGCACCTGCAGCAGATGCAGCGGGGTCGGTACGCGGGCGGACTTCTGGTCTTCGGTTCTACCGGTCACGTATTACTCCATTGTCTCGGTGACGTGGGTGTTGCGATAGGCGTTGTGCAGCACTTCGATCAGGCAATCCTCCAGTTCGAAGCGCTCCAGCAGCAGGCCGCCCAGTTTCAACAGGCGCGAGTGCATGACATCCACCTTGAGCACACGCGTGTTGTTGATGCCATAGTAATCGTTGAATATGACAGCGAACTGGGTGATGGTCTCGATACGCGGGATGACCTGGCGGATGAGGCTCAGAGCGCGTTCGTCGCCGGCTTCCTCGGCGCCGCGCACCAGTTGTTCATAAACGGCAAAATGCCCGGCTGACGCATAGTCGACCAGGCAGCTGCAGAAGTTGTTGAGTAGTTGTTGAGTGCTGACGTCGGGATCCTGACGCTCGCGCAGAGCAATGTAATGCTCCACGAGCTTGCTGCGTTCAGCCAGCCAGCGGTCGATGAGCTTGTCGACCCCACCCCAGCGTTCCTGGGCTGTTCTGCACCTTTCCAGCATGATCCACCTCGTCTTGCCTTGTGAGCCGGGATTGGGATTGCTGTTCCCGTGGATGCAACAGAATAGGCCAGTCCATGCTGCGGTATCAAGACTTGCGATGGTGGTCGTGGGGCGGTAGTCAGTCCTGGCGGCGCAACAGTTGTACCAGGCCGAACAGACCCAGGGCGATGAAGGCCAGCAGGGTGCACTCGGCAATGCTCAGGCCGAGGAAGGTCCAGGTGACCTTGGCGCAGTCGGCGGTGCCGCTGAACAGCAGGGTGAGCATCTCCACCACCGGCAGTACATCGATCATGTAATCGAGGCTGGGCAGGCAGGAGGGCAATTGGTCGGCGGGCTGATGCTGCAGCCAGATCTGCCGGCTGGCGGTGGCGCCACCGAAGATCGAGAGCAGCACCACGCCTGCGCCATAGAAACGGGTTGCCAGGCTGCGCCTGCGGTTGGCCCGGGGCTGCGGGTTATGCAGCACGGCGGCCAGGCAGACCAGGCCGATCAGCAGAATGGCAAAGCGCTGCACAATGCACAGCGGGCAGGGCAGCAGCCCCATGACAAGTTCCATGTAGTACGCCGCCGCCAACAGCAGCACGCAGACAATGAAAGCTAGCAGGTAGAGCGGGCGTGAAGCGGGCAGGGTCATGCGCACATCCATAGATGGGAGAAAGCGGCAGATACCTTAGATGATGACCGGGAGGCTGACAAGGGGTGTCGCCGGCCACGGGCGGGCCGGCGAGCGGGCAAATCAGGCGCCGGCTTCGGCTGCCTCGGCGACGCGACGCTGTTCGGACTGGGCGAACAGGGCATCGAAGTTGACCGGGGCCAGCATCAGGGGAGGGAAGCTGCCCCGCAGTACCAGATTGTCGATCGCTTCGCGGGCATAGGGGAACAGGATGTTCGGGCAGAAGGCGCCGAGAGTGTGGCGCATGCCAGCCTCATCCAGGCCGCCAATGGCGAAGATACCGGCCTGCTGCACTTCGGCGATGAAGGTGACGTCCTGCTCACCGTTGGTGACGGTGACCGACAGGCTCAGTACCACTTCGTAGATGCCATCCTGCAACTGGGTGTGACGGGTGTTCAGATCGAGGTTGACCTGGGGATTCCACTGGCTCTGGAACACCGCCGGCGCCTTGGGGGACTCGAAGGAAAGATCCTTGACGTAGATCCGCTGCAGGTTGAACTGCACCTGCGGCTGGTTGCTCTGGGCGCCATTGGCGGTTGCGTTGTTCTGTTGTTCGTCAGCCATGTTCGGTCCTTGTTTGGTTCGAGTGATCTTGGGAGTCTCTGACCAGGCGGCGCTGCAGAGGCTCCCTGTATAGAGGCTGTCAGCCAGCCAGCATTGTATCCAGTTTGCCTGCGCGTTCCAGCGCTGTCAGCTCATCACAGCCACCGATATGGGTGTCGTTGATCCAGATCTGCGGCACCGAGGTGCGCCCGGCCAGGCGCGCCATCTCTGCGCGCACTTCGGGCTTGCCATCCACCCGGATCTCGTTGTAACTGACGCCCTTGCTGTCCAGCAATTGCTTGGCACGGATGCAGAAGGGGCAGTAGTTGCTGCTGTAAATGGTGATATCAGTCATATCGTCAACTCTTTACCAGAGGCAGATTGTCCGACCGCCAGCCACCCACGCCCTGAGCCAGGCGATGCACATGGGTGTGGCCGGCGGCCTTCAGCTGCTTGGAAAGGGCGCCGGCATGCTGGCCGTTGGCGCATGCCAGGATGATCGGTTTGTCCTTGTGCTTCTCCAGTTCGACCATGCGTTTGGCGAAGCTATCCTGCGGAATATTGATGGAGTCGACGATGTGACCGGCAGCGAAGTCCTTCTTCGGCCGTACATCGACGACCAGCGCGTTCTCCCGGTTGATCAGCGCCGTGGCCTGCTGGGTAGTGATGGCTTTGCCCGCTTTGCGGCCTTCGGTGATGATCAACAGCGCAAGTACAACCAGAAAGGCGGTGGTCAGCCAATAATGGTTGCCTATGAATTCGATAAGGTGCTGTAGAAACTGCATGGATGTATGATTCCGGAACCGTTGAAGGCCGCCAGTATACACAGCCCGGTCGGGTGGCAGAACCTCCGGTGTGCATGACACACCGCAGCCGGCCAAGTAAACTGGCGCCAGCATGCCTGCCGGGCACGGCAGTGCACTCCCTTGCCTCTTTCATACAGCGAGTCTAATCGGATGACAGCAACTCCCAAACCCGTGGTATTGATGATTCTGGATGGTTTTGGACACAGTGAATCGCCTGAGTCCAACGCCATCATGGCCGCCAACACCCCCGTCTGGGATCGTCTGTGGACGAACGCACCGCGCACTCTGGTTTCCGGTTCGGGCATGGATGTCGGCCTGCCGGACGGGCAGATGGGCAACTCCGAGGTCGGACACATGAACCTGGGTGCCGGGCGCGTTGTGTACCAGGACTTCACGCGGGTCACCAAGGCCATCGCCGATGGCGAGTTCTTCGATAACGAGGTGATCTGCCAGGCGGTCGACCAGGCGGTGCAGGCCGGACGCGCCGTGCACATCATGGGCCTGCTGTCGCCGGGCGGTGT
>DXBL01000245.1 GCA_019116555.1 Candidatus Pseudomonas excrementavium | reverse complement strand
AAAGTCTCGGACTCGAGCCCGAGCTGCTGACGTTTCCCGAACCCAGTGACGACCAGATCCGCGAAGAGGACATCTGGACCGCGCTCAAGACCGTGTATGACCCGGAAATTCCGGTGGATCTGGTCAATCTGGGGCTGATCTATTCGGTGGTGGTTGACCAGCAGGCCAAACGGGTGGATATCAGCATGACCCTGACCGCCCCCGGCTGTGGCATGGGCCCGGTGCTGGTCGGCGATGTCGAGTATCGCGTGCGTCTGGTTCCCAACGTCGAGACCGTGCATGTGGACCTGGTGTTCGATCCACCGTGGAACCGCGACATGATGAGCGAAGAAGCGCAACTCGAAACCGGTATGTTTTTCTAAGGGCGAGATCAAGGATTCTGCATGAGCCAGTTCGGCACAGACATCAGCAGCGACGATATCATCGAGACGCTGTCATTTTTCGACAGCTGGGAAGATCGCTACAAGTACATTATCGATCTCGGGCGCGAATTGCCGCCGCTGGATGACAGCGACCGCACCGAGGCGAACATCGTGCGCGGCTGCCAGAGCCAGGTCTGGCTGACCAGCCGAGCGCAGGATGGCAGGCTGTACTTCGATGCCGACAGCGACGCCTTTATCGTCAAGGGGCTGCTGGCGGTCGTGCTTGCCGCCTACAACGGCAAGACGCCCGAGGCCATTCTGGCCTTCGATATCGAGGATTATTTCACGCGATTGAATCTGCTCAAGCACCTGAGTGTGACCCGTGGCAATGGCCTGCGCGCCATGGTCAAGCGGATAAAGGATACAGCAACGGCGCAATAACGCTCCCTGTAGGACAGGAACCGCAGGGTTCCTGTCCCAGATCGATATTCAGCGGCGAGCGATGATCCACACGGCATGAATGATGCCCGGCAGATAGCCGAACAGTGTCAGCAGGATGTTCAGCCAGAACGCGCCCCCAAAACCGACCTGGAGAAATACCCCCAGCGGTGGCAGCAGAATGGCGATGATGATTCTGATGATATCCATGTATGCACTCCTGATTGATAAAAAACCGCCGAGTCGGTCATGGGGCGGTCAGTTTCTGTGACTGCCAGCGCAGCCGTATGGTTCCGATCCTCGGCGTCAGTATAGATCGCGGCGATAGCGCTGCTGTTGCTGCAAGCCATGCCATTGCTCGGGCGTCAGCAGCTCCTGCAACAGGCGATGGATCTCGTTACCCATGCCGGCCAGACTGCCACAGACATGGATGCTGGCCCCACGGTCCACCCATTGTCGAAGCCGCTCTGCCTTGGCAGCCAGGCGGTGTTGCACGTACTCCGGCTGATCACCGGCGCGGGAGAAACAACGGTCCAACAGCAGCTTGCCTTCGCTGGTCCAGGTCTCCAGTTCCTCTGCCAGCCAGCGGTCATGCTGCTGACAGCGTTCGCCGAACAGCAGCCAGTTATCCGGACATCCCAGGCGTTGGCGTTGCCGCAGCAATCCGCGCAGGCCGGCCAGCCCGGTGCCGGCGCCAATGAAGATGCCCGGGCGATTATCCTCCGGCAGATGGAAGCTGGGGTTCGACCGCAGCTGTATTGTCACTGTCGCACCTACTTCGGCATGACAGCACAGCCAGCCGGAACCCTGTCCGACGGAACCATCGCCATGGATGACCTGGCGTACGATCAGCTCCAGCGCGCCGTCTTCCGGCAGGCTGGCGATGGAGTAGGTGCGCTGGATCGACCCGATACGCACCTGGGCCAGATCACCCGCCCGCCAATGGGGCAGGTCGCCTACCGGTAGCAAACGAATCAACCAGGCAGGAGGGCCGGGACTATCAGGGTTGAGCTGAATGCGCTCGCGCAGCGTCCATTGCTGGAATGGAGCAGAAGCGGGCGCCTGGAGAGTCAGGCCGGTCCATTGGGAAACCTGCTGTTGCCAAGTGTGCAACACGTCGGCATCCAGTCGATCCAGCTCATGGCGAGGCAGGGCAGTGGTCGCCCCGGCAGCATCCAGCCAGTCACCCAGCCATCGGGCAAACCCACAGAAGTCGGCATAGCCGCGATCACCAAGCGCCAACAGGCTGTAGTTCAATCCCGTCAGATCAGGCCGGGCAGTGTGGGCCCGGTGCCAGAAAGCCGCGCCGTTGTCCGGCGCTTCCCCCTCGCCATAGGTGCTGACAATGAACAGCGCCCGCGAATAGCCGGACAGGGCGCCAGGCTGGAGGGCATTCAAGGGCAGCAGCGCTGGCTGCAGATGCTGCTGATGAAACGCTGGCAACAGCTGTTCGGCGATTGCCTGTGCTGCGCCGGATTGGCTGGCATAGGCAATCAGCCATTCTGTCGCAGCTGCAGGTTGCATCGCCGTTTGCCGCCCGGCTCGCGCCAAGCAGACCCAGCACAGAGCCAACCAACAGCCGAACGCCAGCGCTGCCCAGAGCATCCGTTGATTGGGCAGCCAAGCCAGGGACCACAGCTCCGGCATCAGGGCGCCATCACTTCCAGGGTGGCGCTGTAGGTGGCGCGACGCTGGGTCAGGGGTGCCTGCACGCCGTCTTCCTGCACCACCTTGGCTTCCAGCCACCAGAAACCGGCGCTCGGCCAGGTGATGGCAACCTTGCCATTCTCGTCGGTGGTCTGGCGGATATCATTGAGCTCATCACGGTGGCGGATACCGCCGGGGATGACGTTGACCTCGACACCTGCGGCTGGCTTGCCATCCAGCAGGAACACGAACTCCGCCGTTTCCGTGGCGAACAGATCATTCGGATGGGTCACCGGCTGCAGCTCCAGTCCTTGACCGGTAGGCTTGAACACGGCGTCGGTCGGTTCGCCAGAGGTCACGAAAACCTCCATGCGCGATTCCATCTGGCTGACCTGCACATCTTGCGCGTCGGCCGGTACGGCTTTGCCGACGTCGGCAAGATCACCCATCCAGCGGCGGTCTTCGCCATTCTCCTGGTAGCGGGCAAAGTAGCGCGGAGCGCCCGCTACCGCCAGCTTGTAGGTCCCTTTCTGGCTGATTTCCACGTCGAATACGCTGCGGTACTTACCGACATGGCCATTCTGCGCGGCGACTTCCTTGCCATCGGGCGCGGTAATGACAAGACGGTTGGCGGGGCGCGGCCTGGCATTGCCATCGGCACGCTGCGGCGCCTCGCCGATGCCCTCCAGTACCAGCGGGTGATGTTCGAAATAGAACAGGTCATTGGCGACTGCCGCATCGACGCTGATCCAGGCGTTATCGCCCGAGACAACGGTGGTCGAGGGCAGCATCCAGGCCCGGTGGGCGTTGGCTGACAGGGGTAGGGTGATGGCAATGGCGAGGGCGGTCCAGCGGGTGACGTGTTTAAACATGGCGTTATATTGTTCCTGTTCTGGTCTTGGGTATTGTTCAGGGTTGTATGGTCAGGCTGATGTTGCCCAGTTCGGTTTTACCGCTCACTTGATGCTCGGCCTGGTCGGTTACCGGCCAGCTGAATGGCAGGCGCACCAGCTCACGGCCGCCCACTTCACGGACCGCTTCCACTACCAACTGGTAATCCCCCGGTTTCAGGGCAGCGAGCGCCGGATGCTCAGCCGGGAAGGTGAGGCTATGCTCGCCGACCGGTCGTGTGGCACCGGACAGACCATCCACCGGCAACTCCAGCGATCGACCGCTGCGCCGCCACCACTGGCGCATGTCCTTCAGCCACTTTTCTCCTTCGCGATCTTGCAGTTTGAGGTCATACCAGACCGATAGATCGGCCACATGCCCCGCGCCATTCTCGATCCAGATGGCGACATAGGGGCGGTGATATTCCGCTACCGCCAGCCGCGGCACCTCGACGGAGACCGTCACCTCGGCCGCGCTGGTGTGCGCCGCAAAGGTTGCGGCCAGTGGCAGCAAAAACCATTTACGCATGGATTGTCCTCTTTCAGTGGATTCAGTGAATGAACAGCAAGGCAATGAGTACCGGAATCAGCAGACCCAACCCGGTGACCGGCCAGGTGGAAGGGCGATTGCGCGCCTGACGCCGAAGCAGCAGCAGGCCGGTCAGGCTGAAGACCACGCAGACCCCGGCGAAGATATCGATGAACCAGCTCCAGGCCACACCGCTGTGTCGCCCCTTGTGCAGATCGTTGGCATAGGCGATCCAGCCGCGGTCGGTATCTTCGAAGAACACTTCTCCCGCCTGCAGATCCAGTGCCAGCCAGGCGTCACCGCCCGGCCGGGGCATTCCCACGTAGGCTTCATCGGCCGACCACTCGATAGCAGCCGGACCAAACCGCACCGCCAGCGTCGTCTGCAGCCAGTCATGCAACGGCGCAGGGAAGACTTCCTGTTCGGCTGCCATCGGCAGCAATGCCCTCAACTCATCCGGCAACTGCAGCTCCAGGGTACGTATCTGCGGCTGCGACTCGATTCCCGCCGCATGATTGAGAGTGATGCCGGTAACGGCGAACAGCAGCATGCCCGCCAGGCACAGCGCGGAACTGATCCAGTGCCATTGCCGCAGGGTGCCGATAACCAGGTATTTCATTGCCTCTTGCTCATCTCGCAAGGCCCACGACAAGCGTGGGCCGGGTTGATCAGAAACGGTAGTTGGCCGCGAGCCAGAAGCTGCGTGCCTTCTCCGTCACGTTGTAGTCATTCGAGCAGGACCAGGTGTCGTGGTTACCCAACTCATCGTAGGTCGGCTCGCAATTGCGACCGGCCATATCCTTGTCCAGCAGGTTGTTGATGCGGCCATGCAGGGTCAGGTCGTTGCTGGCCTGAAAGCGCATCCCCAGGTGGTAGATGTCATAGGACTGGTAATAGAGCTTGCGGGTAACCGGCGTCGGCCCGGTGCTGACAGCCGTGCCACGGTAGCGCTCGTCGCGGAGCTCGGCGATCAACGACAGGTTCAGGCGGGGCAGCACATCCCAACTGAGCGTGCTGTTGAGCATGTGTTCCGGTGTATTGACCAGTGGCAGTCCTTGCTGTGCGCCGCTCTTCTGCTCGCTGTCCGTATAGGTGTAGTTACCGCTGAGACTGAGCGTGGGCATGATCTCCCAGCGTGCAGCCAACTCGATGCCCTTGGTCTCGGCCTTGTCCACGTTGGTGCTCTGACTGAAGCTGTCGTATCCCAGCTCGGCCCAGCCGGGGCCGACATCCACGCAGCCCGAACTGAGGTATTTCACCCCGTTGGCGTTGTAACAGTTGGGGACCGCATCGGCCCGGGCAATCTTGTCCTTGAACTCGTTGAAGAACAGCGTGACGTTGGCGTTGAAATTGCTCAGGTTGTCGTAGTACGCCGCAACTTCATAGTTGGTGCTGGTTTCCGGTTGCAGGTCGGGTGAACCGGCCATGGGATTGACACCCTGGCCACCGAAGCCAACGATGCCCGGGAACAACTGGTTCGGCTTGGGCGTCTTGTAGCCGGTACTGACGCCGCCCTTGAATGTCCAACTGTCCGTGGTGCGCCAAGTAAGGTAGACACGGGGGCTGATCTCCGAGCCGAAGATGTTGTGGTCGTCGTAACGGGCACCGTAGGTGAAGGTCAGCTTGTCGGTGAGGTCCCAGTTGTCCTCGGCGAACAGCGCCCATTGCTCATGATCCTGGGTCGTACCGGACTGGTAGTTCGCGCCATCCATGCCGAATACACCGTCTTCCATTTCAGCGAGGAAGTACTGGCCGCCGAGGGTGAAGTGGTGATTGCCAATGGTATTGCTGAGCTTGGTATCGAAGATGGTGTTGCGGATTTCCAGCTCGCGGCGGTTGCGCGGCAGGAAGGTGTTTTCCAGTTCTGCACGCAGCTCATCGGTCAGCTCCGGCGTGCCGACACCCTGATCGGCGGCGGCCTGATCCCAGATCGCCTGCAAGGCGCCTCGTTCCTGCACTGTCAGGGGCAGGGAGCGGCCCAGGTTGCTGCTGGTGCTGCGGGTCAGGCTGGTGTCGCTGGTGCCGAATGCCCAGCGTCCGGTGTGCGCCAGGACGAACTGCTCGCGTTCGACCCGCTGATTCTCCGCATAGCCGACACGGGGTTGGATAATGCCTGCCCGTGCGCGCCACAGGCTCTCGACCGAGTCCAGCGTACCCGTCTGGCCTTCGGTATTGTCATAGCGTTGCTTGGCGATATCGTATTCGAACTGGAAATCATGGTCTTCCAACGGCGTGAGATTGAGGGTGAAGCCGGCATTCCAGTTCTTGGCCGCGACGATCTTCTTGTCACCGAAACTGCCACGGTCCTCGAACAGGCTGCCGTCGCCGTTGACCAGCGTGCCCACGCTGTATCCAGGGTCGCTCTGTTCGCGATCATACAGACTGGCGCGCAGCCCCAGGCCGAGCAGCCCATCAATCAGCGGGCCACTGGCGAACAGATCGGTTTTGCGGTCGTCACCGAACTGGGAGTCCTCCTGAATCGAGATCCCATGGCTGATGGAACCGCCCCAGTTGTTCTGTACCTTGCGCGTGATGATATTGATCACCCCACCCATCGCATCGGCACCGTACAGCGTGGACATCGGCCCGCGAATCACTTCGATGCGCTCGATGGCATCCATTGCCGGCATGTACATGAACTGGCTGTTGCCGAAGTTGTTCGGCCCGATGTCACCGATATCGCTCTGCCGGCGGCCGTCGATCAGCACCAGGGTGTAGTCCTTCGGCAGTCCGCGCATGGTGATGCTGATATTACCGTTCTTGTCGAGATCGGCACCCACATCCACGCCTTCGACATCCCGCAGGGCATCGGCCAGACCGGCATAGGGCTTGCTCTGGAGTTGTTCGCGGCTGATTACGCTGATACTGGCGGGGGCGTCAGTAATCTTCTGTTCGAAACCTGTGGCCGAGACGACGGTGACATCGGGTAGCTGAATCGAATCCTGATTGGCCAGCGCGACACTGGCTGCGAGCAACGCCACGCTACCGGCGAGATGGGCGGGGAGGGTAGTTCTGATCGACATCCGTTGGTGCTCCTTATCATGCCCCGAAAGGGCTTCCGGTGTGATCATCACGCTAATCAGAATCGTTATCATTATTGGTTGTGGGCGGCAGTATAAGGAGTCAGACGCGAAAGGGCTACTGGATTTTGCGGATAAACAGGAATATTTCGCGTTTGCGCAGGCGGATCAGAGGGTTGGTGGTCGGCGTGCGGAAACCAAAGCGCCCGCATGAAGCGGGCGTGGGGCAGGGCGGAAGAATCAGAAGTCGATGGTGGCGGAGAGCCAGAGGCGGCGGCCTTCTTCCACAAGCCCCGTGGTGGAGCGACCTGAATGAGAATAATCGGTACCGTACTCGGTACCAGTTGTGAGGTTTCCGGCTCTGTCGTAGCTGTACGTTGTGTATGCTTTGCCGTCGACAAAATCCTTGTCTAACAGATTATAGATTCCAGCATTCAGAGTCAGGTTATCGGATGCTCTAAACGAACCACCCAGATGAAACAGCGTGTATGCGTCGGTATTCTTGCCCAGGGTATCGTAGATGGACTGGTCAGTCGTATAACGATCTTGTGCATCAGTCAGGTTTTCGTACTTGGTAGTGAAGCGAGCACGCGCGCCACGATATTCGCCTTTTAACCAGAGGTTAAGGCGCTCACTAGTTTGCCAGTCGAGTCGGACGTTAGCCAAGTGTTCCGGCGTGTTGGTGAGCGGTTCTCCTTTGTTTTCGCCGCTCTTCTGCTCACTGTCTGTAAACGTGTAATTACCGCTTAGCGCCCATTGAGGGGAAAACTGCCATCGCGCAGCCAACTCGAGCCCCTGCGTAACAGCTTCATCAATGTTGACTTGCTGGTCATAGGAGCCGTCCGGCACACCCGGACGACCGGTGATGTTGACGCCCTGCACGGTGTCGATTTTATCTTTGAATTTATTGTGGAACAGAGTGGCATTGGCGTTGAAACCGGCCAGGTTGTCGTAGTAGACGCCCAGCTCGCTGCTAGTAGTGGTCTCAGGATCAAGATCGGGGTTCCCGATCGTCAGCCGCTCGCCTTGACCGGTCACACCATTCACGCCAACATGCAGATCGTTCAGATCTGGGGTGCGATATCCTCGACTGACCACGCCTTTCAAGGTCCAGGTATCTGTAGTGTTCCAGACAAGATAAGCCCGAGGGCTAACCTGGCCTCCAAACGCCTCATGATCGTCGTAGCGCGCTCCCAGGGTCAGCGCTAAATCGTCGCGCAGACGCCATTCATCCTCTGCGAAGAGAGCCCAGGTTTTCTGCTCGTAATCCTCTGTGGCCAGCCCATCGGTCATCTCTGCTTTCCACCACTGAGCGCCGGTGGTCAGAATGTGAGACTCACCTACAGGTGAAACCAGCTTGGTATCAAATACCAGGTTCGTAGTTTCCAAATCGCGGGGTTGGCCAATGATGGCATTGGGAAGGACAGGTACCGACTGGCCAAAATCGCCTCCTCCGTTGGAGCCTGGGATAGTCCTGCCGATAGTTTCCGTCTCGTTGTGCATCAGGCTGGAATGAAGGGTGCCAATAGCGAAGCGTCCGGTGTGTGTAAGAGCTAGTTGTTCACGCTCGAAACGCAGTTCGTCTGAATAGCCGAAAATGCGGCCTCCTGCCGGCACACTGTCCGAGGGCAACACGTCAAGATTTCCAAGCTGACCTTCGTCATTGTTATAGCGCTGACGGCCTCGTTCTATATCCAGCGCGAAATCATGATTTTCATGCGGAGTCAGCGTGAGGCGTGCGCCGATGTTGTGATTACGTCCATCCACGGGGGAGGGGCCGCGTGCGCTCACATCAACCCCATTGCCGTAGGAGAGATCTGATTCTGAGCGATCAAAAACGCTGCCGCGAACTTGTAGGCCGAGGAAGTCTTCCACAATGGGACCGCTGGCAAAGAAGCTAGCGTTGCTGGTGTTACCGTAGTCGCTGTCTTCCTGGAAGGTGTGGTCTAGCGTCACCGATCCCGCCCATTCCTTGGCGACTTTTTTGGTGATGATATTGACCACGCCTCCCATAGCATCAGAACCGTATAGGGTAGACATCGGGCCCCGAATGACCTCAATTCGATCAATCGCTGATAACGGAGGCATGAAACTGGTTGAGGTTTCGTTGAAGCCGTTGGGGGTCACGTTTCCGGCGGCGTTCTGGCGACGGCCATCAATCAGGATCAGTGTGTATTGGCTAGGCATGCCGCGAATACTGATATTCAAGCCGCCGGTCTTGCCGGTGCCCTGCCCGATATCGATCCCTTCCACATCGCCCAAGGCGTGGGCGAGGCTGTTATACCGCTTCTGCTGCAGATCCTCCTGACTGATGACGCTGATACTTGCCGGTGCTTCGGTTATCTTCTGTTCGAAGCCTGAGGCAGTGACCACGGTGTCGGACAGGCGGATGGCTTCCTGGTTGGCCATGGCCACGCTGCTCGCCAGCAGACTCAAGCTGCCAATTACGGCGCAATAAGCAGAACGGTTCGGCAACATCGGAAGCTCCTTTGACTAGGCGTCATAAAATAGTTTGTATTTATCGCAATCATTGATAATGATTATCAGGCGCCGAAAATAATACCTCTCAATGTGTAAATTACAATCGGCAAATGTAAATGTTTGTGTCGATGAAAAGAGCGAATAGATAGCGCGCCGGGGAACCCGGCGCGGGAGGCTGAGAGGCGGAAATAACGTGCGGGATTACTTCAGGCGACGTTCGATGCCCATATGCACCAGGATCTTCGCGGAGATTTCCTCGACCGAGAAATGGGTCGAGTTGATATGC
>DXBL01000244.1 GCA_019116555.1 Candidatus Pseudomonas excrementavium | reverse complement strand
TCAGCCCTGATCGCCCCCGGCCACCGGCAAAATGGTACCAGTGATATAACTCGCCGCATCCGATGCCAGAAACAGGATCGGTTCGGCCTGTTCGTCCAGCGTCCCGTAGCGGTGCATGAAGCTGCTGTCGTTGGTCTGCTCGATCAGCGTCTGATACCAACCCTGCTCCCGCTCGCCCTGGGCCTCGGTATTGCGCGGCGTCAGTCGCGGCGGGGCTTCGGTGCCGCCCGGGGCGGTGGCGTTGACGCGAATGCCCTGCTCGGCATATTCGAACGCCAGGTTCACCGTCAGCCCATTCACCCCGGCCTTGGCCGCGCCGTAGGGCACACGCATCAGCCCGCGGGTAGCCACCGAGGAAACGTTGACGATGGCCCCTTTCTGCTGCGCGACCATATACGGCAATACCGCGCGACAGCACCACAGGGTCGGAAACAGCGAGCGCTGGATCTCCTTCTGGATCTGCTCGGGCTGATAATGCTCGAAGGGCTGGGCCCAGATCGTGCCGCCGACATTGTTGATCAGCACATCGATCCGACCATATTCCTGATGAGCACGGGCCATGACGCTCTCGGCACCCTCCCATGTTTCCAGGTCGGCCTGCAGCGCCAGCACCTCAATGCCCCGGTCACGCAGTTCACCGGCCACGCCCTGCACGTAATCGGCAATATCCACCAACACCAGCCGGGCGCCCTCGGCACCGGCCAGTTCGGCCACCCGCTTGCCGATGCCCTGGGCGGCGCCGGTGATCACCAGCACCTTGCCGGTGAAGCGGGCGCTCATGCGACCTCCTGCACTGCCACACTGGGCGTGAAGCGCTCGTAATGGAAGGAGTTCGGCTCGATGCCCTGCTCGCGGAAATACCCGAGCACCGCATCCACCATCGCCGGCGGTCCGCACAGGTAGACGTCAACATCACCGCCATTGAGCGGCGCACCGTTCATGTGGTTGGTCACGTAACCCTTGTTCGGGTGGCTGCTGTCGGGGCTGGAAACCACTGTGGTGAAGGTGAAGCCGTCGATGCTATCGGCAAAGGCCTGCAGTGCCGGCACGCAAACCAGGTCTTCGTCGCTGGTCACACCATACACCAGATGGATCGGCTGGTCGCTGCCACTGGCCTTGAGCTGTTCAAGCATGGACATGAAAGGTGCCAGACCCGTCCCCCCGGCCAGCATCACCACCGGACGTTCCACCGCACGCAGATAGAAGATGCCCATGGGGCCGGCCAACTTGATCTGGTCACCGGTCTTGGCGCTGCCCACCAGCCAGGTGCTCATCAGGCCGCCCGGCACGTTGCGGATCAGGAAGCTCAGCTCGCGGCTGCCCGGCGCGGAACTGAAGGAATAGGCACGGGTTTCGCTGCTGCCGGGTATCTGGATGTTCACGTACTGGCCGGGCAGGAAGACAATATCGGTATCAGCGGTCACCTTCAGCTCGATGCTGGTGGGTGAAATCAGATTCACCTCGGCCACGGTACCGGTGGTTTCCATGATGCTGGTCTTGCACAGGATGGACGCCGCGGGGATATTCACCACGCAGTCACTGGAGGGCACCATCTGGCAGGTCAGGACCAGTCCCTGCTCGGCTTCATCCTCGGTCAGCGCTTCCTCGATATATTCTTCGCCCAGGTCGTATACGCCCTGCTGGCAGCTGCCCTTGCAGGTGCCGCAGACACCATCGGAACAGTCCATCGGCAGGTTGATCTGGTTGCGGTAGGCCGCGTCCAGGACGGTTTCACCCTCGTTGCAGTTGATGAAGCGGGTGACGCCATCTTCGAAATTGAGTGCGATGTTGTAGCTCATGTCGGTTGCTCCCGCTCGATCACAGGTGATAGATATCAATCACCTGATTGATGTAATCGTTGTTCAGAATGACCTTCTTCTCGGTAATCACCGGCTGCTCGCCAGTGATATCCAGAGTGCAGAAAGCCGTACCAAAGAACATCTGCGTGGTGTGGTAGCGGTGACTGTTGGTCTGCCAGTTGAAGCGCAGCTTCACCTGGCCATCAGTACGCTCCAGAATTTCCAGATTGGTCCGCAGGTGCGTGGTGCGCGGCTCCGGCATGGAGGTCGCCCCGGAGCGCTCGGTCTTGATCCGGTAGACGCGGTCTTCCAGCCCCTTGCGGCTGGGGTAGTAGATCAGCGACAGCTCGGTCTGCGGGTCCTCGGTGAGGGTGTCCTCATCATCCCAGCAGGGCATCCAGTACACGGCTTCCTCGTGGTAGCAGGTCAGCCACTCGTCCCACTGGCGATCATCCAGCAGGCGCGCTTCACGGTTGATGAACGCCTGGATCTGTTCGAAGGTCATGCTCATGCCGAGGTCTCCTGTGCGGTAAGGGCGACGAAACGGGCGCGTTCGGTCTCGACGGCACGCAACATTTCTTCGACCCAGTGCTGGTGATGCGTCACGTACAGGCCTTCATCCTCGGGCTTGGCGCCGCTGAGCGTGGGCTTGAGATCGATGCGCTGGGCACCTTCGTCCGCACCCTCGATCCAATGTGCCGCGCCGCGGCTCATGTCGTTCCACTTCAGCCCTTCAGCCTCGTAGCCCTGCTGACAGGCGCGGAACTCTTCCAGGTCATCCGGTGTACCCATGCCGCTGACGTTGAAGAAGTCTTCGTACTGGCGAATGCGCTTGGCACGATCCTCCGCCGGCTCGTTCTTCGGCGCCCAGCAATAGATGGTGATCTCGGTCTTGTTCAGCGAAATCGGGCGCAGCACGCGAATCTGGGTGGAGAACTGGTCCATCAGATACAGATTCGGATAGATGCACAGGTTCTTGGTGGTGTTGACGATGGCATCGGCCCGCGCCTCGCCGACCTTCTCCTGCAGGCGCTCCAGATGCTTGAATACCGGGCGCACCTGGGGGTTGGTCAGACGGGTCCAGAGCATCATGTGGCCATT
This sequence comes from Candidatus Pseudomonas excrementavium, assembly GCA_019116555.1. Taxonomy (GTDB): domain Bacteria; phylum Pseudomonadota; class Gammaproteobacteria; order Pseudomonadales; family Pseudomonadaceae; genus Halopseudomonas; species Halopseudomonas excrementavium. The sequence continues at coordinate 4,712 of DXBL01000244.1, read as the reverse complement.
CTCGAAGGAATAGAAACCACCATCGCTGGACCAGCTCTTGGCATCCACCGCCTCGGTGCCGCCCTTCTCGTAATCACGCTGGCCCATGGTCGACAGGTAGTTCCAGTGCACGGTGCCCACATGGTAGCCATCAGCACCGTTTTCGGCGGTCAGCTTCCAGTTACCTTCATAGGTATAGGTCGAGGTGCCGCGCAGCACTTCCAGACCGTCTTCGGCCTGATCGACGATGTTGTCGATAATCTTGGTGGTCTCGCCGAGGTACTCGGCCAGGGGCAACACGTCCGAACTCAGGCTGCCGAACAGGAAGCCCCGGTAGTTCTCGAAGCGCGCCAGGCGCTTGAGGTCATGGGAGCCGTCGGTGTTGAAGCTCTCCGGGTAGCCGCCTTTTTTCTGGTCACGGGCCTTGAGCAGCTTGCCGTCGTTCTTGAAGGTCCAGCCATGGAACGGGCAGGTAAAGGAATTCTTGTTGCCACGCTTCTTGCGGCACAGGGTAGCGCCGCGGTGCGAACAGGTGTTGAGCAGCGCCCGCAGCTCGCCTTCCTTGCTGCGGGTGATGACCACCGGCTGGCGGCCCAGGGTCAGGGTGAAGTAATCACCGGGGTTTTCCACCTGGCTTTCGTGGCCGAGAAATACCCAGTTGCCTTCGAAGATGTATTTCATCTCCAGGTCGAACAGCTGCTGGTCAGTGAAGATGCTGCGATCGCAACGGTAATGACCGCTGGCTGGATCGACTTCCACCGCGCCGCGAATCTTTTTCTCGAGTTGGTCGAGTTGACGAGTCATGTGCGTAACTCCCTCTTGCTTTTGTTGGTCACCAGCGTCGGGCACAGACACCCCGAACCAGCCCGTTACCGGGCTGGCCGACATCCTGTGTTCTGGTGCAGGGGGTGGTTCAGGCTACCGCGGCTTCTTCCAGGGCGCGTTTGCGCTCATGGCGGGCTTGCAGTTCGGCCTTGTCGGTGGAAACCAGCTGGAAATTGAATTCCACTTCGGTGATCGGGCCGGTAACACCGTGCTTCTCACCGTCGCTGGAATGTTCGACCTGGCGCGCCTCGACCACCAGCTCGTCGCGGGTCGCAAAGGCAAAGTCGTCATAAGTGAATTCATCACCGGCCAGGTTGATCTGGGTGGTCAGGTGCTTGTGACCGGGTGCCGAGATGAAGAAGTGGATATGTGCCGGACGCTGGCCATGGCGGCCCAGCTGATTCAACAGCGCCTGGGTGGAACCCTCGGGCGGGCAGCCATAGCCGGATGGAATGATCGAGCGGGCAACATAGCGGCCCTGTTCGTCGGTCTTGATCCGGCGACGCAGGTTGTAGTCGCTCTGCGACTTGTCGAAATAGGAGTAGTTACCCTTGGAATCGGCATGCCAGACGTCAACGATGGCGTTGGCCAGCGGCTTGCCATCCTCGTCGGTCACCTGACCCTTGATCAGCATGGGTTCGGCTGTCTCGTCAGTACCATCATCCATCCGGGCGAAGCCGTCAGCCAGGGGCGCGCCGGCCACATACAGCGGACCTTCGATGGTGCGCGGCGTGCCGCCGGCCAGACCGGCTGCTTCGTCCTGGGCATCCATGCGGATATCCAGATACTTGTCCATACCCAGACCGGGCGCCAGCAGCGAAGCCTCGCCATTCTTGCCCAACTCGCCTACGTAGTAGACCGCACTCCAGAACTCTTCCGGGGTGACATCGAAATCTTCAATCAGCTGGAAGACATCGCTCATGAAGCGATGCACGACCTTTTTTACCCGCTCATTGCCGCCTTCCACATGGAATCCGGCAACCTTGTTCAGCAGTTCTTGTACTTCGGCAGTGTGGGTGGTTTGGATTGTCATGGTTATTATTCCTCATGTATTTATTCTTATTGCCTGATCACAGCTTTAGCGTTGGCAATGTTGTTCAGTGGCGCCTGTTTGCCTGACGGCGCCTGTTTTTTTCAGCGGTGGCGAATCAGCGGTCATCCTCATGGATTGACGAGGGATGCCGGCACAGCGGCGCCACGGTGATATCCATATAAGGAAACAGCGGCAGGTTGCTGATCACATCCTGCAGTTCCGCGTTGTCCTGCACATCGAAAATACTGACGTTGGCGTAGCTGCCGGCGACCCGCCACAGGTGACGCCATTTGCCCTGGCGCTGCAGCTCATGGGAGTAAGCCTTCTCCCGCGCCTTGATTTCGTTGGCCACTTCCACCGGCATGTCCTGGGGAATGTTGACCTTCATCTCGACCTTGAACAGCATGTTCGTCTCCTCGGTTATTTGCGGCGGTATTCGGCCAGCTTGTCTTCGTCGATCTCGACGCCCAACCCCGGCCCGCGGGGCAGATCCACACCGTTGTCATGGAAGTTGAGCGGCCGGACCACAATGTCATCCTTCATCAGTAGCGGGCCGAACATCTCGCTGCCCCAGTGCAGGGTTTCCAGCGTCGACCAGGCATGCAGCGAGGCCGCAGTGCCGATGGTGCCCTCCAGCATGGTGCCGCCGTACAGGCCAATACCGGCCGCCTTGGCTACCGCGGCCTGTTCCAGCACCCGCAGCGGGCCACCGGCCTTGGCGATCTTCATCGCCACCGCACCGCTGAAACCTTCCGCGGCCAGCTTGTACATATCAGTGGCGTCGGCCACGGCTTCGTCGGCCAGAATCGGGATATGGAACTTGGCGGACAGGCGCGCCAGCGCGGCAAAATCCTTCAGCGGCGTGGGCTGCTCCACCAGATCGATGCCGGCGGCCTGCAATTCGGCCATGCCCTTGGCGGCGGCGGCTTCATCCCAGGCCTGGTTCACGTCCACCCGGACGCTGGCCTGCTCGCCTACCGCCTCCTTGATGGCCGCCACGTGGCGCACATCGTCCATCACCGCACGGGAGCCGATCTTCAGTTTGAAATCGCAATGGCGCTTGGCAGCCATCAGGGTTTTCGCTTCGTCGATGTCCCTGGCGGTATCACCGCTGGCCAGGGTCCAGAGCACCGGGATGTGCTGATGCACGGCGCCACCAAGCAGGTCGGCCAAGGGGCGATTCAGGCGCTTGCCATACAGGTCGAGCAGGGCAGTTTCGATGGCTGACTTGGCCAGATTGTTGCCGCGGCTGGAGCGATCAAGCATTACCCGCAGGGTATTGATGTTGTCAGCCGGCTGGTTCAACAACTGTGGCTTGAAATAGGTGTCGATGGTAAGTTTGACGCTCTCGGGGCTCTCTGGACCGTAGGCCAGACCACCGATAGTGGTCGCCTCGCCCAGCCCTTCGAGGCCGTCGGAGTCCTTGAGGCGCACGATTACCATGGTCTGCACGCCCATAGTGGTCATCGACAGCTGGTGCGGCCGGATGGTCGGGATATCGACCAGGATGGCTTCTATGGACTGAATGGTGGCGGGCATGTGTACTCCGAATCCGAGGCAAAAAGACTGTGAGTCGAACAGTACGAAGTTTCAGCCATGCCAACCAATATTGAATAAGTAAGCAGCGATACCCTGGAGGTATGGATGGAGCTAAGACACCTGCGTTATTTCGTCGCAGTGGCGGAACAGCGCAATTTCACTCGCGCCGCGGAAAAGCTGTTTATCGCCCAGCCGCCCCTGACCAGAGCCATCAAACAGCTGGAAGAGGAGATTGGCGTCGAGCTGTTCATCCGCAAGGCCAGGGGTCTGGAGCTGACGTCGGGGGGTGCCTACTTCCTCGCCCATGCCCAACAGATTCTGGACAAGGTCGAATCCACCATTGCCGATACCCGGCGTATCGCTACCAACCGCAAGACCATTTTTTCCATCGGTTTCGTACCGTCGGTGTTCTACGGGCAACTGCCATTGATGGTGCGCCGCCTGCGTCAGAACAAGAATCTGGAAATCGTGTTGCATGAGCTGAAAACCCGCGAACAGGTCGAAGCATTGAAGGCTGGCAAGATCGACATCGGCTTCGGCCGCATCAGCATCGAGGACTCGGAGGTGGATCAGGAGAAACTGTTCGACGAGCCGCTGATCGCCGCGCTGCCCGTTTCACACCCGCTGACGGCCCGGCCGCCCACCATGAAGGAATTGGCCGAGATGAACATGATCGTCTTCCCCTCCAGCGCCGGCCCCAACTTTGCCGATCTGGTGCATGGCCTGTTCCGCCGGCGTGGCCTCAAGGTCAATGTCATTCAACAGGTCAACGATCTGCAGACCGCCCTGTCGCTGGTCGCGTCGGATATGGGCTTCACCCTGGTGCCGGAGCAGGTGCGCCGTCTGCAGCGTGAAGATGTGGAGTACATGCCGTTGGCCGATGACCACATCACCGTTCCGGTCATCGCGTCCCGCCGTCACGGAGAAAACCCCAACGCCATCATGCGATTGACCAATACCATCCTGGCGGAACTGGTGGAGAACCGGCTCACCGGGCGCTATCCCTGAACCATTGGGGTCGCGCCTGTAAGGGTTCGACTTTCGGCGGACAACGGCCACCTGCACTTGACGGAGCAAATCACCTGACCGCAATATGTTCGCATTAAAAACTTTAGTTCGTATTGCGAACAACCGTAATCTACCCGGACAGGATAATCATCATGACCTTCTGCACTCATCAGGGCCGCACCATCAGCTACCGCCTGCTCGGCCAACAGAACCAGCCCCTGCTGGTCCTCGCCCACCCGCTGGGCATGACCCAAGGCATCTGGGACGATATGCTGCCCGAGCTGCTTGGCCGCTTTCGCGTACTCACCTGGGACCTGCCCGGCCACGG
>DXBL01000243.1 GCA_019116555.1 Candidatus Pseudomonas excrementavium | reverse complement strand
TTGGCCTGATACAACGCCTGGTCCGCTTCCTCGATCAGCCTGTTGTAGCCCGTCGTTTCAGCATGGATGCAGGCGATGCCGATGCTGACCGTGCAGGACAACGACGTGCCCTCATGATCGATTACCAGTTGCGCGATACGGCCGCGCAACCGTTCGGCGAACTGGCTGGCACCGACCAGGTCAGTATCGGGCAGCAGCACCACGAATTCCTCTCCACCGTAGCGACCCGCCAGATCGGTCTCTCTGGCCATCTGCCGGGTTACTTCCGCCACCTGACGAATGACTTCATCCCCTGCACGATGACCGTAGCTGTCATTGAGACGCTTGAAATGATCGATATCGAAGAGCACCAAGCTGGCTGGATTGTTGTACCGGGTGTGGCGGGCAAACTCGTGTTCCAGGCAGCTTTCCCAGTGGCGCCGGTTGAGCAGGCCGGTCAGGCCGTCATGGATGGCCAGCGATCGCAGCTGAGTGTTGGCGGTTTCCAGTTGCAGGCGGTTGACCGCCGCGTTGGTCACGTCATAGATGATCAGGCAGACATGGTCCGAGCTGTTGCTGACGGTACGCAGCGGCAGGATGGTCACGTTCTGGTACATCACATCCGCCAGCCCGGTGATCGGGTGGTAGCTCTTGAAACGCATCAGGTAGGGACGCTGTTCCCAGATGGTGAAGGCGCGGGTGCCCAGCATGACCGCGGTTTCCACCTTGTGAGTGAACCAGGATCGATCTATTTCCGGAAACAGCTCGAACAGCGACTGTTGTGATACCTGACTGGCGGTCCGGCCGGAATGGTTTTCCATGAAACTGTTCCAGGCCTGAACCTGGTAATCGCGGTCCAGCACCACCACGCCGACGTCGATACTCTGGATGATATCGAGCATCCAGTGCAGTTCGCTGATATCCAATGATGCAGTCATGGGGTGGTTGTCCTGCGCAGGGTTCATCAGAGCAGCATCTCGACGCGCTGCTGCAATCGGCCTACCGAATCCTCGGTGAACAACAGGATCAGGTCGAACTGAATATCGTGGTCCTCCAGGGCATAGCTGATTTCCACTGCCAGGGTCTGTTTCCAGCGCGGGCGGTTGAGACGGATCAGCTCATCTATGGTGCAATGTTCGCCAAGCAGCAGCGGGTGCCCCAGGGATAGTTGCAGGCCCAGCTGTTCGGACAGGCCGTTGAGGCAGGCGCCGGTGATGATCGCCGCGAGGTCCAGCAGCAGTTCGGGATGAGAGCTGGTGTCCAGTTTGGTGTCCAGCAGGCCGGCAACATCGGCGATGGCCGAATCATGGAAGATCAACAGCGCTTCGCCAGCGACACCGCCGCCAATATAGCCCTGGCAGATAGCCGAGACCCGCTGGTTGCCCTGGGCATCGATCAGCGCCATCTGCAGTTCGCCGGGTTCCAGCAGGTTGACGTTGGGTATGGGCAGCCGAATAAACACCTTCAATACCCTTCCTAGCAGTTCCGCGGCGCGACCCATGGCGATGTTGGAAAGTTCGCGGAAGGCATCACAGAAACTCACCGGGGGCAGGGCATGGGAAGCATCGACGGCATCGGGCTGTGCCGCGGCCGGCTCCATGCCCAGGGCGAGCAGGGCGGCCTCCAGGTCCGGTGCCGCCACCGGTTTTCTGAGAAAGGCCCGGGCACCGAGCGCCCGGGCGCGGCGGATGGCTTCTTCCTGCACATCGCCGGAGATGACGATTACCTCAGCCTGCAATCCCTCATCGCGCACGCGGGCCAGTACGTCGAAACCGTTCACTTCAGGCATGGTCAGATCGAGCAGCACTATCCGGCCGCGGCCGCTGCGAATCATGTCCAGGCCGAGCCGACCATTTTCCGCCTGGCTGATCCGGAACGGCCAATTCGCCGGTAGGCTGCGGATCAGCTGTTTGCGGGCCATGCTTGAGTCGTCGCATACCAACAGGGGTATAGCGTCGTCCAATGAGGTCATCCTTTTCCGGTAGAAGCTGTTGCGGGGCATAATGCCATCACTGATGCCGGCTTGCTAGCCCTTTGCGTAACCACGCGCCGGCGATGGCCGGCAGGACTGAGAAACCTTTCACAGATCCGACTGCTGGGGCTTTTGTTGTCGTGGTATTGCGGTTAGTTTGCACCGGAACCGCAGGGAAGCGCGTAATCAATTGATCGTTGTCCGGTTTTTCTCCCTTGAAGTGCGGTATTCATAAATCAAAGGAGAAATACCCATGAAAAGCATACTTGCTGCCGTCATCCTCAGTCTGACCGCCTGGTTCGCGGTACCGGCGCTTGCCGAAGCCCCCGCCGAACCGCTGGTGACAGTCAATATCAACAACGCCAGCGCTGCGGAAATAGCCGAGACCCTGAACGGTATCGGCCTGACCAAGGCAGAGGCGATCGTTGCCTATCGGGAAGAGAATGGCGGATTCGAATCCGTTGATCAGCTCGCCGTAATCAAGGGCATCGGCCCGGCGACCATCGACAAGAACCGCGAACGCATCAGTCTGCAATGAGCACCCGGGCTCCCCAAGTCATCGCTGACGGGAGCCCGGATATCAGGTTTTCAGACGTCCGACCGCCGCAGTCAGCTGATGGGCGAGGGCGGCCAGCTGTTCGCTGGTGGCGGCACTCTGCACGGTCTGCATGACCGTCTGCTCGGTCACATCACGGATCTGGATGATGCTCTGGGTGATGGACTCGGCAACTTCGCTCTGTTGTTCGACTGCGGAAGCGATCTCGCTGTTGCCGTTGCTGATCTGGCTTACGGAGGCGGTGATCTCCGCCAGCGATGAGCCTGCCTGTTCGACCTGCTCGACCGATTCATGGGTCAGCCGGGCGCTGTCCTGCATGTCCGCCACCGCATCATGGGTGCCGCCCTGCAGGGCCTCGATCATGCGCTGGATCTCATCGGTGGAGTTCTGCACCCGCTGGGCCAGGGCCCGCACTTCGTCCGCCACCACGGCGAAGCCGCGACCGGAATCGCCGGCCCGCGCGGCCTCGATGGCGGCATTGAGTGCGAGCAGGTTGGTCTGTTCGGCAATGTCCCGGATCACCCGCACCACGCCGCTGATTTCCTGGCTGTGACCTTCGAGTTTCTGCATATGCTGGGTGCAGCGTTCGATGCTGGCGGCCAGTCCGGTGATGGTCTGGCTGACCTGCAGCACCTGGTCGCGCCCCTCCCGGGCCAGGGCATCCGCCTGGGTGGATTGATCACGGGTGACGGCGCTGTTGCCGGCAATGTCCTGCACGGTGGCGCTCATCTCGTTGACGGCGGCAGCGACCATATCGGTCTCGCTTTGCTGGGTAACCATGCCGTCCTTGACGCTACTCATCAGCCGGGCCATTTCGTCGGTGCCCTGTTCCAGCTGGCTGGCGGCCTGGCGCACGGTGCCCACCACGTCCTGCTGGGCGCTCTGCATGGCATTGAAGGTCTGCGCCATGGCACCCACCTCGTCCCGCGATGCCACCGGTGCGCGCAGGGTAAGGTCGCCGGTGTCCTGCACCGTGAGCATGACATCGCGCAGGGCCAGCAGGTTGCGGGTGATGAAGGAGATCAGCAGTTGGGATACCGCCAGTACACCCAGCATCAGTACCAGCACCACGACCGCATACAGGGGCGCGCGGTCCAGCAGCAGGGCAAAGTAACCCTGACGTTCGACACCCAGCAGCCGTGCTTCACCGTCGCGTTCGATCAGCCAGGCACCGTGGACGGCGCCGACGGTTGGCTGCACTGCCAATTGCTCCATCGGCAGCCAGGCGGCCGATCTGCCGGCGCTTGCAGCGACGTTGCTCGCCGGCATCCACCGCAACCCCGGGGGCAGGGCGCTGGTGGATGGCAGCACAAGCAGCTCCCGGGCCAGCTCCTGACGCAGTTCGTGAATCCGATCCTGTTCCACCCAGAGCGCGACCAGGACCAGCAACACTGTGCTGACAAAGGTGACGCTGTTGACCGCCCAGAACTTGTATTTGAGCTGCAGGTGTTGAAAAAACGCCATGTTGACTCCTGAGAGCTGATGATCGCTGCCG
>DXBL01000242.1 GCA_019116555.1 Candidatus Pseudomonas excrementavium | reverse complement strand
GGAGCGTCTGGTGAGCATTCTGCGCAATGCCGGGCATGCGACCCGCGCGCACCGGATCACCTCCCGCGAGGATCTGCAGGAGTCACTCCAGCAGACCTGGGATCTGTGTCTGGCCTGCCCCGACACCAGCTACATGACGGCGCAGGAAGCTTGCCAGATCATCAGTCAGTCCCACGATGTGCCTTTCATCCTGCTCACCGATCAGATCGACACCGACACCCGTACCGAGGCCATGCGCTGCGGCATGCAGGATACCGTGCCGGCCAGCGCCGACAACCTGATTACCCTGGTGGTCAAACGGGAACTGGCCAACCTCACCGCGCGGCGCCAACGGCGCATCGCCGAACAGTCCCTGCGCGAAACGGAAAAACGCTGCCAGCTGCTGCTGGACAGCTCGGTGGACGCCATCGCCTACGTACTGGACGGCATGCATATCTATGCCAACCGTTCCTACAGCCGCCTGTTCGGCTACGACGATGCGGATGACCTGGCTGCCGAACCCATGGTCGGCCTGATCGCCGCCAAGGATCAGAACAGCTTCAAGGATTTTCTCCGCCACTACGCCACCCGCGGCGACCAGAGCGAGCTGCGCTGTACCGCCCGGGACAGCGAGGGCAAGGAATTTCCGATCGTGCTCAGCTTTTCGCCGGCCCATTATGACGGCGAGCCCTGCACCCAGGTGGTCATTCGCGCCGAGACCGCCAGCGCCGAATTCGAGGAAAAGCTCAAGGCCATGGCCAGCCATGATCTGGTCACCGGACTGTTCAACCGCTCCTGGTTCCAGGAACAGCTGGACCGCATCAGCGAGCAGGCCGTGCATAACAGCCAGCCGAGCACCCTCGCCTACCTGAGCATCGACAATTTCAACAGCCTGCAGAGCGATATCGGCATTGGCGGTTCGGACCTGATCCTCGCTGATCTGGCGCAGATCCTGCGGCGCTTCTTCCCCGACAACACACTGCTGGCGCGCTTCAGTGATGATGCCTGCAGCGTGCTGATCGAAGGCAAGGAGCCGGAGGCGATCACCCCCCAGCTCGACGAGCTGTTGAAGCAGATCGAAGGTAACCTGTTCGAGGCCAACGGTCGCACCATCCGGATTACCGTCAGCATCGGCGTCTCCTGCATCAGCGAGACCCACCCCGAGCCGACCCAGGCCATTGAGCGGGCGCACCGGCTGGCCGAACAGATCAGCCAGGCCGGCGGCAATGCCATCAAGGTATTCAACCCGCTGGAGGAGCTGGAACACATGGCCAACCGGGGCAATATCATCGCCCTGATTCGCCACACCCTGGAAACCGACGGGTTCAACCTGCAGTTCCAGCCGGTGATCAGCCTGCGCGGAGACAGCTGCGAGCATTACGAGACCATCCTGCGACTGTTCAACAGCCAAGGCGAGGAAATCCCCAGCACGGACTTCCACACCGCCGCACTGGAATCAGGGCTGGCCATGGATATCGATCGCTGGCTGATCGCCCGGGCGGTAAAACTGCTGGCCCAGCACCGCAGCAAAGGCGCGGATACCCGCCTGGTATTGAGCCTGAGCAGTGCCAGCCTGCAGGACCCCGAGATCGTCCAATGGATCTCCACGCTGTTGAAGGAAACCCGACTGTCAGCCGAGGCGCTGGTGTTCCAGTTCAACGATGCGCAAGCCAACAACTACCTGAAGCACGCCAAGGTACTGGCCGAAGCGCTGCACTCCATCCATGCGCGGATCGCGCTCAGCCACTTCGGCGGCGCGCTCAACCCCTACGCCATACTCAAGCACCTGCCGGTTGACTACGTGAAGATCGACGATGCCTTCAGCCGGGACCTGTCCACCCCCGAAGCGGTGGAGCAGCTCAGGGAAATGGTCACGACGCTGCACGGCCAGGGCAAACTGACCATCGTCTCCAATGTCAGCAGCGCCACCATGATGCCTACCCTATGGCAGGCCGGGGTCAACTATATCCAGGGCGATTATCTGCAGCCGCCGGCTGACAGCATGAACTTCAACTTCTCGGGGGAGTGAGCCCCACCCCCGTTATCTTTCTCGAAGGCGAAGCGAAGGACTCACCGTAAACTCAACTTCGTCATCCTCGGCGCAGGCCGAGGATCCAGCTTGCCGGCTGGTTCTGGCGTGGCCCATGGATCCTTCGCCTGCGCGAAGAATGACGGTGGGGAGTCTTTCTCACAGAAGCCTGCCTCCAGCCTCAGAACCCTTCCCGGTCGCGGAATCCCAGCAGATAGAGAATGCCATCCAGTCCCAGGGTGGAGATCGCCTGCTTGGCTGACTGCTTGACCAGCGGCTTGGCACGGAAGGCCACGCCGAGACCGGCGATCGACAGCATCGGCAGATCGTTGGCGCCGTCGCCCACGGCGATGGTCTGTTCCAGGCTGATGCCTTCGCGCTGGGCCAGCTCCCGCAACAGATCAGCCTTGCGCTGGCCGTCGACGATAGGCTCCAGCACCTCTCCGGTCACCAGCCCATCCTCGGTCGGCAGGGCGTTGGCATATACATAATCAATGCCCAGACGCTGCTGCAACCCTTCGGCGAAATAGCCGAAGCCGCCGGACAGGATGGCGGTCTTGTAACCCAGCCGGCGCAGTTGCGCGATCAGGGTTTCCGCGCCTTCGGTCAGCCGCAATGATTGGCCGATCTCCTCCAGCACGCTGACCGGCAGCCCCTTGAGCAGCGCCATGCGCTCGCGGAAACTGGCCTTGAAATCCAGCTCGCCACGCATTGCCCGCTCGGTGATTTCAGCCACCTGCTCACCCACCCCAGCCGCCTTGGCCAACTCATCGATCACCTCGGCATCGATCAGCGTGGAGTCCATATCGAACACCACCAGCCGGCGGTTGCGGCGGAACACGCTGTCCTGCTGGAACGCGATATCCACGTTCAGCTCCTGGGAGATCGCCAGGAATTCGGTGCGCAGCGCCGCCGGATCAGCCGGCTCGCCGCGCACCGAAAACTCGATGCAGCCCTTGCCCTGGTCATCCGGCATGCCCTCGGGAATGCGCTCGGAGAGGCGATCGATATGATCGATATTCAGGCCGTAACGGGCAGTGATTTCACTGACCCGAGCGATATGTTCAGCGGTGACCCGACGCGCCAGCAAGGTGACGATATGCCGGGGCTTGCCCTGCCCGGTCACCCAGCGGCTGTACTCATCCGCGCTCACCGGTGTGAAGCGCACCTGCTGGTCCAGTTCGTAGCCGCGGAACAAAACGTCTTTCAGTACGTCAGAAAGACCGTCCTCACCCGCCATTTCCACCAGGATGCCGAACGACAGAGTGTCATGGATAACAGCCTGCCCGATATCAAGAATCTTGACGTTTGCCCGCGCCAGAATGCCGGTGATGGCTGCCGTCAGGCCAGGGCGATCGGGACCGGTAATGTTGATCAGGACAATTTCCTTCAAGGGACCGCTCCAGTCAGAAAACAAAGTTCGCTATTCTACCCGCAAAAGCCCGACTCATCCCAGCGGCCGCCTTCTTCCACCTGCGGCGACTGGCTATACTGTCACCTGTTCGCGCCCCTGCCGCCAATCTACCGATCGAGACCATTTTGAATCACACACCGAATTCATCCGATAACCTGTTTCTGCGTGGCCACGCTTCCCTGCGCAACAAGCAGCTGAAGCTGCCGGGCAAGCTGATTTTGCTGGTTGTTCTACCACTGGTGCTGATGTTCGTACTGGTGCTCTGGTTCGGCCAGGTCCAGCTGCAGCGCGATATCGCCACCCAGGCAGACCGGACCGGCAGCGAGCTGGCCCGACAGATCGCCACCCTGGTGGCCGATCCGCTGGCGGCCAACGACACCCTGAGCCTGAACATCATCCTCGCCCAGTGGGCGCAGAGCCCATTGGTTGCGCATACCAGCCTGAGCGTGGCGGACAGCAACCGCATCGTCGCCCAGGCCGGACGCAAGCCATCGACCGACAACCTGGCACCCGGTCAGGGCGAATTCATCGCCGCCGTGCATTTTCAGGACGAACTCATCGGCCAACTGCACCTGAGCCTGGCGAAAGCGCCCTTCACCGCGCCTTCGGCCGATCTGGTGCAACGTCTGGTCTGGAGTCTGGTGCTGCTGATCATCGTCGCCGGCCTGATCGCCTGGCGCCTGGGCGCGGGAATGCGCCGCGTGCTGGCCGGGTTGGGCAACTGGTATGGCGATTCCGGGATTGCCCCACCGGGCCTGCACCGTTCCGACGAACTGGGGGATCTGGCCAGACGGCTGGCCGAACGCCGCATCGTCGACCTGCCGCCGTTGCCCGAGCCAGAACCGGAGCCCGAGCCCGAGCCCGAGGTATTTGATGAAGTGTTGCTGGACGACCCGCAACCGGCTGCGGATCCAGACCGCTTCACGACCGATGAGCTGGAGCCTCTGGCTGACTACCAGCAAGATACTGATCCCGAGTCCAA
>DXBL01000241.1 GCA_019116555.1 Candidatus Pseudomonas excrementavium | reverse complement strand
TAGCCCGCCAGCTTCTGCATCCCGGCACCGACCGCATAGGGCGCCGGATCGATGATCGGCTGCCGCCCCAGCATCACATCCGCCAACAACTGGCAGGACGCCGGCGCCAATACCAATCCGTTACGGTAATGCCCGGTATTCAACCAGAGCCCGGGGTAGTCCGGCACTTCGCCGATATAAGGCACGCCGTCCGGTGAACCCGGGCGCAGCCCGGCCCATTGCCGGACCGGCTGCTGCGTCGCCAGTGCCGGCAACAGCTGCGCTGCGGAGGCGCGCAAAGAGTCCAGTGCGGCCTCGGTGGTGGTCTTGTCGAAACCTTCATGTTCCAGGGTGCTGCCGATCAGGATGTGGCCGTCCTGCCGCGGAATGGCGTAGCGACCACCGAACAGCACCATGCTTGGCAGCCACCCCGGCTCGGTCTTGTATAACAGCATCTGGCCCTTCACCGGGACTACCGGCAGCGCCATGCCCAACTCGGCGAGAAATTCACCACTCCAGGCCCCGGCCGCCAGTACCACGGCGTCAGCCTGCAGATTCTCGCCGGCACAGCGAGCCCCGACCACCCGCCCATGCTCGACCAGCAGGCGCGTATCGGCGCAGTCTTCCAGCAAACGACAATCGGGATGGGCGGCCAGAGCGGCACGCAGGGCGGCCATCAGGCGCGGATTGCGCACATTGGCCAGGTCAGCCTGCCACAACGCGCTGGTATATCCGGGCGCCAATACCGGCACCTGGCGGTAGATGAAGTCAGCGTCGACACTGTGCAGCGGTTTGCCCTGCCCGGTGGCCCAGGCCAGGGCCGTATCCTGCTCTTCGGAATCCAGCCAGAGCAGCCCGCAGGGCGTCACCTGCGGATCGATGCCGGTACGCTCGGCCAGTCGCTCGGCCAATTGCGGATAGAAGCCCTGGGACCAGTCCGCCAGGGCACTGATCGCGCGGGGATAGCGCCACGGGTACAGCGGCGAGACGATGCCGCCACCCGCCCAGGAAGCTTCGCGACCAATCCGCCCCCGTTCGACCAGGGTCACACGCACCCCGGCCTCCAGCAGATTGAGCGCCGACAGGCAGCCGATAACGCCCCCACCGATGATTACCACGTTGCGCATGATGCCACTTCCCCCGCGTCATCGGTCCCGATCACCCGGCAAAGGTAGTCCATCAGCCGCGCTACTACAAAGGTTAATGGTTATGACACGAAACCGTTTAAAACGAGTATCATACGCGCAGTTTTTAGTAAGAGGCGACATGTAAATGACAGCAAAAGATGTAGACGTATTGCTGGTCGGTGGTGGCGTCATGAGCGCCACGCTCGGAATGTTGCTCAAACAGCTCGATCCAAATATGACCATTACCCTGGTCGAACGTCTGGATCACGTTGCTCATGAGAGCACGGATGGCTGGAACAATGCCGGCACGGGGCACGCCGGTTACTGTGAGCTGAATTACACTCCCCAAGCCGATGATGGCAACATCACGATCAACCGCGCACTGTCGATCAACGCGAACTTCGAGGTGACCCTGCAATTCTGGTCCTACCTGGTCGAACAGCAGATCCTCCCAGCGCCCGGCAAGTTCATCAACCCCACCGCGCACCAGAGTTTTGTCTGGGGCGAGAAAGACGTGGCTTTCCTGCGCAAGCGGCACGAACTGCTCAGCGCTCATCATCTGTTCGCGGAGATGCAGTACAGCGAATCACCGGAGCAATTGGCCGAGTGGATGCCGCTGGTGATGCATGACCGCGCAGCCAAGGAGCCCGTTGCGGCCACCCGCGTTGATCACGGTTCGGATGTCGACTTCGGCTCCCTGACTCGCAGCATGATCAAGCACCTGGTAGCCCAGGACGGTTTCGAGCTGTGCCTCAGTCACTCGGTCAAGAGCCTGCGCAAGAGCAAGCGTGGCCATTGGCGGGTCGCGGTGAAGGATGAACACAACGGCGACGACAAACAGTTCAACGCCCGCTTCGTCTTCCTCGGCGCCGGCGGCGGCTCCCTGCCCCTGCTGCAGAAATCCCATATTGATGAGAGCCAGGGCTACGGTGGTTTCCCGGTCAGCGGCCAGTGGCTGGTATGCCAGAAGCCGGAGATCGTCCAGCAGCACCATTCCAAGGTGTATGGCAAAGCCCCGGTCGGCGCTCCGCCGATGTCGGTTCCGCACCTGGATACGCGCATCATCAACGGCCAACCAGCCTTGCTGTTCGGTCCCTTCGCCGGCTTCACCACCAAGTTCCTGAAAAAGGGCTCGGTATTCGATCTGTTCTCCTCGGTCCGCCCGTACAACGTGGCGCCGATGATGGCGGTGGGTCGCGACAACATGGACCTGACCAGGTACCTGATCGCCGAATCCTTCCAGTCGCACAAGGATCGCGTCGCATCCCTGCGCAACTTCTTCCCCGATGCCAGAGAGGAAGACTGGTCCCTGCAGAACGCCGGCATGCGGGTACAGATCATCAAGAAGGATGCCGAAGGACACGGCAAACTGGAATTCGGTACCGAAATCGTCGCCGCACAGGATGGCTCTCTCGCCGCCCTGCTGGGTGCTTCCCCGGGAGCTTCCACCGCCGTGCAGGCGATGATCGATGTGCTGGAACGCTGCTTCAAGGACCGCATGAGTTCGCCGCAATGGCAGGCTCGCATGAAGGACCTGGTGCCCTCCTACGGCCAGTCCCTGATCGATGATGCAGCGCTGCTGAAGAGCGTCCGCGATCGCACGTTGAGCACTCTCCAACTGCGCCGCGACTGAGCTCGCGCATCTCGTTGCCACCGGCAGGCGGACATGTACTACCGCCTGCCAGCCGACGTTACTGCTTCGTCACATCCAGTTCGACGCCCTGCGCCCGCAAACGATCGAAGGCGGCATCCAGATCCTGCCGCAGCTGCTCGGCAAAGCCGGAATGGCGGGACAACACCAGACGCATGGGTTGCACCGCGACCTCCACATGCTCCAAGCTGATCCCATCCAGCTCCTCCAGCACCACGTCCACCTGGGCCCGATAATCCAACAGGTAGTCCCCACGGCCACGCCGCAGCATTTCCACTGCCCCTCGGTGCGAGTTGCTTTTATACAGGGTCAGATCCAGTTCCGGGTTCAGCAGGATACTCTTCAAGGTGTTGGTATAGGTGAAATTGGTGATCATGATGACACTGCGGCCGCGCAATCCCTGTGGCCAGTCCGGCGGGGACTGGCCCGGCAAGTAATACAGATCGATATTCACCTCTCCCAGATCCCGACCGGTGAGCAGCGTATGCTCGTCGAGCCCCGGCTTGTTCAGCACGCCGGGCCAGAGGTGTACTTCGCCACTTTCGAGCCCCAACCAGATGCGCGCCGCGGGCAGAATGCGCACCTGTGCCGTATAGCCGGCTTCATCCAGCAGCTTGCGCAGCAGCTCGACAGCCTTGCCCGTGGCCCGGCCGGATTCATCCAGTTGCGAATATCCGGGGAAATCCATGAAGGCCACCTGCACTACCGGCTTGCTGTCGGCCAGCACCGTGCCGGTCCAACACAGCAACAGTAAAGCCAGGTATTTCGTCATCCCTTTCATCAGCATCACGCATCCTCCCCCTCTGCCAGACCGGTACCGCTCCTGGCATCCAGCCTAATGGGCTGCCAGCATATTGCAATAAAAAACCCCTTACCGGTCATCCGACAAGGGGTTCGATTACTGCGGGCAACGCTTAGTCACGATAGACCGGCAGGCGCGCGCAGATGGCCTTGACCTGCTCACGGACACGGTCGATTACCGATTCGTCGCCCATGTTGTCGAGGATGTCACAGATCCAGCCGGCCAGCTCGCGGCACTCGGCCTCCTTGAAACCGCGGGTGGTCACCGCCGGGGTGCCCAGGCGCAGACCGGAGGTCACGAAGGGCGAACGTGGGTCGTTCGGCACGGCGTTCTTGTTCACGGTGATGAAAGCGCGACCCAGGGCAGCATCCGCATCCTTACCGGTGATGTCCTGCTTGATCAGCGACAACAGGAACAGATGGTTCTGGGTACCACCGGAAACCACGTCGAAACCGCGCTCGATGAACACCTCGGCCATGGCCTGAGCATTCTTCACCACCTGCTGCTGGTAGGCCTTGAACTCGTCGCTCATGGCTTCCTTGAAGCAGATCGCCTTGGCGGCGATCACGTGCATCAGCGGGCCGCCCTGGCCACCGGGGAAGACTGCCGAGTTCAGCTTCTTCTCCAGCTCTTCGTTGGCACGCGCCAGGATCAGGCCACCGCGCGGACCGCGCAGGGTCTTGTGGGTCGTGGTGGTGACCACATCGGCGTAGGGCACCGGGTTCGGGTAAACGCCCGCGGCAACCAGGCCAGCAACGTGGGCCATATCGACAAACAGATAGGCACCGACCTTGTCGGCGATCTCGCGGAAGCGCGGGAAGTCCAGAATCTGCGAATAGGCGGAGAAGCCGGCAACGATCATCTTCGGCTTGTGCTCGACAGCCAGACGCTCCAGCTCGTCATAGTCGATCAGACCGGTAGCGGTGTCGATGCCGTACTGCACGGCGTTGTACATCTTGCCGGAGAAGTTGACCGAAGCGCCGTGAGTCAGGTGACCGCCGTGGGCCAGGCTCATGCCCAGCACGGTGTCGCCCGGCTGAACCAGCGCCTGGAATACCGCGCTGTTGGCCTGGGAACCGGCGTGCGGCTGAACGTTGGCGTAATCGGCACCGAACAGTTCCTTGGCACGGTCAATGGCCAGTTGCTCAGCCACGTCGACGAACTCGCAGCCGCCGTAATAACGCTTGCCCGGGTAGCCTTCAGCATACTTGTTGGTGAGCACCGAACCCTGGGCCTGCATGACCGCAGGGCTGGTGTAGTTCTCGGATGCGATCAGCTCGATGTGCTCTTCCTGACGCAGTGCTTCCTGCTGCATGGCTGCCCACAGCTCGGCGTCGAAAGTGGCAATATCGTTGGAACGGCTAAACATGTCACGGCCCTCTGCCAGAGATGTACAAATAAAAAAGAGGCCGCATTTTACCCCAACCGGGACAAACTGGCACATGAAAAGCATTCAGTCGGTCGGGAAAGGATTTCAAGGTGCTGCGCTGCGGTTAGCGGCCAGGGATGAAGATGGCGCCTGGCGTCCTTCCCCTCTCCATGTGCAACCGGAACATGGGTACACACTAGACCGGCAACATAGGTTGTACATACCCCCATATTTGCCCTAAACACCGACTTGGGCTAGCCTTGCCCACCATTCCGCACCCGTTCCAGGTGCCATTTCTTCTATTCAATTATCAAGGTTGTATCCACATGGCCCAATACGTTTACAGCATGCACCGGGTGAGCAAGGTTGTGCCCCCGAAGCGGCAGATTCTCAAGGACATCTCCCTGTCATTCTTCCCCGGCGCCAAGATCGGTGTACTGGGTCTGAACGGCGCCGGTAAATCCACTCTGCTGCGCATCATGGCTGGCGTGGATAAGGAATTCGACGGCGAAGCCCGGCCCATGCCCGGCATCAATGTGGGCTACCTGCCCCAGGAGCCGCAACTGGACGCGGACAAGACCGTGCGCGAGATCGTGGAAGAGGCGGTCAGCAACATCAAGGATGCCCAGGCGCGCCTGGACGAGGTCTACGCTGCCTATGCCGAGCCGGACGCCGATTTCGATGCCCTGGCCGCCGAACAGGCCAAGCTGGAAGCCATCCTCCAGGCCGCCGATGGTCACAACCTGGATCGCCAGTTGGAAGTCGCCGCGGATGCCCTGCGCCTGCCGCCGTGGGATGCGGTGATCGGTCACCTGTCCGGCGGCGAAAAGCGCCGGGTCGCCCTGTGCCGTCTGCTGCTGTCGGCCCCCGACATGCTGCTGCTGGACGAGCCGACCAACCACCTGGACGCCGACTCCGTTGCCTGGCTGGAGCGATTCCTGCACGACTTCCCCGGTACCGTGGTGGCCATCACCCACGACCGTTACTTCCTTGACAACGTTGCCGGCTGGATCCTCGAACTCGACCGCGGCCATGGCATCCCGTTCGAGGGCAACTACTCCCAGTGGCTGGAATCCAAGGCCAACCGCCTGGCCACCGAAGCCAAGCAGGAGGCCTCCCATGCCAAGGCCATGAAGGCCGAGCTGGAGTGGGTGCGCCAGGGCGCCAAGGGCCGCCAGGCCAAGTCCAAGGCACGCCTGCAGCGGTTCGAGGAAATGCAGTCCCAGGAATTCCAGAAGCGCAGCGAAACCAATGAGATCTATATCCCGGCCGGCCAGCGCCTGGGTGATCAGGTCATCGAACTGCACAACGTTTCCAAGGGCTATGGCGACCGGGTGCTGATCGATGACCTGTCGCTGACCATTCCCAAAGGTGCCATCGTCGGCGTCATTGGCGGCAACGGCGCGGGCAAGTCCACGCTGTTCCGCATGCTGACCAACAAGGAACAGCCCGACAGTGGCAAGATCGTCACCGGTGACAGCGTGCAGATCGCCAGCGTCGACCAGAGCCGTGATGAGCTGGATGGCAGCAAGACCGTGTGGGAGCAGGTGTCCGATGGCTTCGACATGATCAAGGTCGGCAACTATGAAGTGTCCTCGCGCGGCTATGTTGGCCGGTTCAACTTCAAGGGCGCGGATCAGCAGAAGTTCGTCAAGGACCTGTCCGGTGGTGAGCGTGGTCGTCTGCACCTGGCGTTGACCCTGAAACAGGGCGCCAACGTGCTGCTGCTCGACGAACCGTCCAACGACCTCGACGTGGAAACCCTGCGCGCCCTGGAAGAAGCCCTGCTGGATTTCCCCGGCTCAGCCATCGTGATTTCCCACGACCGCTGGTTCCTGGACCGCATCGCCACCCACATCCTGTCCTATGAGGATGATGCAAAGGTGGTATTCTTCGAGGGCAACTACACCGAATTCGAAGCAGACCGCAAGAAACGCCTGGGCGAAGCCGCAGCTCAGCCTCATCGTGTTCGCTACAAAAAACTGGCTTGAGCCAAAAGGTCACATTTTTTTGGAACTTTTTCGACCCGCGGCATGCGACCAAAACGCGCATGCCGCGGAGCTTCGGACGGGAACCTGGAAAGGCTTTAAAAACAAGCACCTACAGCCACACTTCGCGCTGGCGGCTACTACCCGTTACGGCACCGCAGAGTGCCTTTCACCTTCATTTCCACGCAGTTTTTTTTGTGAAGCGCTATTTCAGAGCGTGCTGACCTCTGATAAATTTGCGCCATTACGTCTTAAACTTGCAAAAAAGAGACTTCCATGACCGATACTCTGACCTCCTGCCTGGCGCATCTCAAACTGCGCGATCCAGAGCAACCCGAATTCCATCAGGCAGCCGAAGAAGTGCTGAGCACACTGTGGCCCTTCCTGCAGGAGAACCCGAAGTATCTCAAGGCTGGCATCATCGAACGTCTGATCGAGCCCGAGCGGGTGATCATGTTCCGCGTGCCGTGGATGGACGACGCCGGCCAGGTCCATGTGAACCGGGGTTTCCGCGTGCAGATGAACAGCGCTATCGGCCCGTACAAGGGCGGTCTGCGCTTCCACCCGTCGGTGAACCTGGGCGTGCTCAAGTTCCTCGCCTTCGAGCAGGTCTTCAAGAATGCCCTGACCACCCTGCCCATGGGCGGCGGCAAGGGCGGCTCCGACTTCGATCCCAAGGGCAAGAGCAACGCGGAAGTCATGCGCTTCTGCCAGTCGTTCATGACCGAACTGTCCCGTCACATCGGCGAGAACCTGGACATCCCCGCCGGCGATATCGGCGTCGGCGCCCGGGAAATCGGCTACATGTATGGCCAGTACAAGCGCCTGCGCAACGAATTCACTTCCGTACTGACCGGCAAGGGTCTGACCTACGGCGGCAGCCTGATCCGTCCTGAGGCCACCGGCTACGGCTGCGTCTATTTCACCGAAGAAATGCTGCAGGAACGCGGTCGCAGCCTGGAAGGCCAGCGGGTAGCCGTGTCGGGTTCCGGCAACGTGGCCCAGTACGCCGCACTCAAGGCCATGGACCTGGGCGCCATCGTGATTTCGGTGTCCGACTCCGCCGGCACCCTCTACTTCCCCGACGGCATGACCACTGAACAGTGGCATTACCTGATGGACCTGAAGAACGAACGTCGCGGCCGCCTGCAGGAAATGGCCAGCGAGTTCAACCTGGAGTTCCTGGCCAGCCGTACGCCGTGGCACCTGCCCTGCGACATCGCGCTGCCCTGCGCAACCCAGAACGAGCTCGGCGGGGACGATGCCCGCACGCTGATTGCCAACGGCTGCTACTGCGTCGCCGAAGGCGCCAACATGCCGTCCACCCTGGAAGCGCTGGACGTGTTCCTGGAAAACCGCATCCTGTTCGCGCCGGGCAAGGCCGCCAACGCCGGCGGCGTCGCCGTGAGCGGGCTGGAAATGAGCCAGAACGCCATGCGCATGCAGTGGACCGACGGCGAAGTGGATACCAAGCTGCATGCCATCATGCAGTCCATCCATTCCGCTTGCGAACGCTACGGTAAGGAAGAGGACGGCTATATCAACTACGTCAAGGGCGCCAATATCGCCGGCTTCGTCAAGGTCGCCGACGCCATGCTCGCCCAGGGCGTGGTCTGAGTCGATGCTTCGATCTGCCGCAGGAACCTGCGGCAGATTACCCCACCGAGCGGATTCTACCCGCAGCAGCTATAGTGATGGCACATTGAACCCGACCAATCGGGGGCCGTCATGTCAGATCAGAAATTCTTCTCCCCTGCCCCTTTCGATGTAATCGTCAGGCTCCATCAGGACACCTGGGCCGCCTCGGTCCAACTGCTGGATATCTCCCTGGCAGGATTGCTGGTAAGCCGGCCCGACAACTGGTCGATAGCCGATGCCGACACCCGCCTGGAAGCCGTCATCGAACTGCCCAGCGGCGATCATATCCGGATGGAGGCGCAACTGGCATTCACCCGGGGCGACCGGCTCGGACTGGCCTGTCGACATCTCGACCTGGACTCCATCGCCCAGTTGAAACAGTGGGTCAGCGTGACGCTGGGCGACCCGGCACAGGCCGAGCGCGAACTGGCCGAACTGGGTCGCTGACGCGTAAAACGGGCAGCGGGACGTATCAGTCGAACAGTACGCCCAGGGCCTCATCCAGCCGGGTCACCGGCACCACCTGCATGCCTTTGGGCGACTCCTTCGGGGCATTGGCCTTGGGCACGATAGCGCGGGTAAAGCCGTGCTTGGCCGCTTCCTTCAGACGTTCCTGACCGCTGGGCACCGGGCGAATCTCCCCCGACAGGCCGAGTTCGCCGAACACCATCAGATCCATCGGCAGCGGCCGGTTGCGCAGGCTGGAGATTACTGCCGCCAGCAGCGCCAGATCAGCCGCGGTTTCCAGTACCTTGACCCCGCCGACGACGTTGACGAACACATCCTGATCATAGGTCGGCACGCCACCATGGCGATGCAGTACCGCCAGCAACATGGCCAGGCGGTTCTGATCCAGCCCCAGGGTCACCCGCCGGGGATTGCCCAGATGGCTGGTGTCCACCAGCGCCTGCACCTCCACCAACATCGGCCGGGACCCTTCCCAGGTGGACATCACCACGCTGCCGGGAATCGGTGCGTCATACCGCGACAGGAAGATTGCCGAGGGGTTGGCGACTTCCTTGAGCCCCTTGTCGGTCATGGCGAACACGCCCAGCTCGTTGACCGCGCCAAAACGGTTCTTCACCGCCCGCAGCATGCGCAGGCGGCCATCGGATTCGCCCTCGAAATACAGCACGGTATCGACCATATGTTCGAGTACCCGGGGCCCGGCCAGCGAGCCCTCCTTGGTCACATGCCCCACCAGGAAGATGGCGGTACCGCTCTGCTTGGCAAACCGCACCAGCAGCGCGGCGCTTTCCCGTACCTGGGCGACGCCACCGGGGGCCGATTGCAGCTGCTCGGTGAAGATGGTCTGGATCGAGTCCACCACCATCACCTTGGGCTGCTCACGCCGGGCGGTAGCCACGATGTTTTCGATACAGGTTTCGGTCATCACCTTGAGCTGATCCTTCGGCAGGCCCAGTCGGTCGGCGCGCATGGCGACCTGCTGCTGGGACTCCTCACCGGTGATGTACAGCGCGGGCATGGTCTGCGCCAGACGGCACAGGGTCTGCAAAAGGATGGTCGACTTGCCGATACCCGGATCGCCACCGATCAGCACTACTGACCCGCTGACCAGCCCACCCCCCAGTACCCGGTCCAGTTCCGAGGAGCCGCTGGGTTGGCGCGGGGTTTCTTCAGTGGATACCTCGGCGAGGGTCTTTACCTGGGCCATTTCTCCTGCCCAGTTGCTGCTGCGCGAACCGCCGCCGCTGCCGCCCACCGGGGTGGTATCGATCACGGTTTCGACCAGGGTGTTCCAGGCCTGGCATTCGCCGCACTGCCCGGCCCACTTGGTAAAGGTGGCACCGCACTCGGTGCAGCCATAGAGTCGTTTGTTCTTCGCCATTGCAGTCCCATGAAACTGAAGAGGTTCTCAGGCAGTCACTATACTGATCGAGCACGGATAAATCCTGACGGGACGATGAAGATGCCGGAACGCAGCGTCAGCAAAGGCACCTACAAACAACAGCACCGGCAACTTACCGAGGCGCTACTCGAAGCCCAGTACGCCCTGCGCAAGGCCAACAAGGGGCCGGTGCTGGTGTTGATCAGCGGCAATGACGAGGCTGGCAAGGCCGAGATCATCTACCGCTTCTACGAATCCCTGGATAACCGCTACCTGAACACCCGGGCGTTCGCCCTGCCCCACGGGGTCGAACAACGCATGCCGCACCTGTGGCGCTACTGGATCAGCCTGCCGAAACCGGCCCGGCTCGGCTTCTACCTGGGCAGCTGGTACCACCAGCCGCAGATCCGTTATTGCCGGGGTGAGATAGATCTGCCGGCGCTGCGTGCGCAGGTGGAGGACATCGCCCGCTTCGAGCAGCTGCTGGCCGACGAGGGTATCGCCCTGGTCAAGCTGTGGCTGCAGGTCGAGCGACCGGCACAATCAGGAGCGGGAGCTGCCAGCAGCGAACAGACCGTCGCCATGCGGGAATGGGGCAGTTTCAGCGAGGCCGACTATGCCCGCGTACAGGATTCATTCCAGTTGATCAGCGCCCTGACCTCGACCGACGCATCGCCCTGGATCACCGTATCCGGCGATGATGAGCATGAGCGGGACATTCGCGTTGGCAGGATCGTGCTGGAGCGGACCCAGCAACTGCTGGCGGCTGGCCCTGGCAAGATGCCGACCACCCCCTGGCGACCCGCCCCGCTGAGCCAGCTGCAGCACCTGGACTATGACCGCAAGCTGGGCAAGGCCCGCTACAAGGAGCAGCTCGCGCACTACCAGGCCCGGTTGCGCGAGCTGGTACGCCAGCCGGCATTTGCCGAGCGCAGCCTGCTGCTGGTCTTCGAGGGGACCGATGCCGCCGGCAAGGGCGGCGCCATCCGCCGCATCAGCCAATGCCTGGACCCACGCTATATGCGTGTCCATGGCACCCGCGCGCCCAACAGCGAAGAACGTCATCAGCCCTATCTGCTGCGTTTCTGGAAGCGCGTGCCGCTGCCCGGCCAGGTCACCATCTTCGACCGCAGCTACTACGGCCGCGTCCTGGTCGAGCGGGTCGAAGGCTTCTGCACCCGAAGGGAGTGGCAGCGGGCCTATGGCGAGATCAATGATTTCGAGGCCCAGCTACAAGCCGCCGGCACCCTGGTGGTAAAGTTCTGGCTGGCGATCACCCCCGAAGAACAGCTGCAGCGGTTCCAGGCCCGGGCAGAATCACCGCTCAAGCGCTACAAGCTCACCGATGAGGACTGGCGCAATCGGGATCAATGGCCACAATATGAACAGGCGCTCAACGACATGGTCGAACGCACCAGCACCGCTACTGCACCCTGGCATGTCATCCCGGCGGAAGACAAACGCCATGCGCGCATCCGGACCCTGGAGCTCGTCTGCGCCGCGTTGCAGAAGGCGTTGAAATAAAAGGTAAAAAAATATCAAATAGGTCCGACCATTCGGGCATACAGGAGATCGGTAGAACATGAGTCTGATTCAGGAATTCAAGTCCTTCGCCATGCGCGGCAATGTCGTCGACATGGCCGTGGGTATCATCGTCGGCGCCGCCTTCGGCAAGGTGGTGTCCTCCTTCGTCGACAATATCATCATGCCGCCGCTGGGGTTGATGATTGGCGGGGTGGATTTCAGTGACCTGGCCGTGGTGCTCCGTGAGGCCCGCGGCGACCTGGAAGCGGTGACCCTGGGTTACGGTGCCTTCATCCAGAGCGTGGTGGACTTCCTGATCATCGCCGCGGCCATCTTCGTCGCCATCAAGGTCATGAACAGCCTCAAACACAAGGAAGAAGCCAAGCCCACCGCCCCGCCGGCCCCCAGCAAGGAAGAGGTATTGCTGACCGATATCCGCGACCTGCTCAAACAACAGGTCGAGAAGTAGGCCAGAGGGGAAGCGCCGCCAGCGGATGCTGTTCGTCTGTACCGTCATCCTTCGCGAACGACTGCATGGATGCAGGAGTCAGGGCGACGCAGGAAGCCAAAGCCGAGGCGAAGGATCCACCGGCAACGCTGGAGCCGAGTTACCAGCTGGATTCTCGGCCTCGGCTTTGACATTCCGTCATACAACGCTTCCCTGACGCAGCAGAGATGCCTGAACCGCCGGATCGGCTGCGCTATACTGGCCGCCCTGATTCGTTTTCCCGGCCCGCCCATGCATTCTTGCGATACCCCGTTCGGCAGCCTCCGGCTCGACCGCTATCCCCCGACCCGTAACCCCACCCTGCAACCGTTCGATGCCGCGGACCTGTATCTGCTGCAGCAACTCGCGCCGCTGCCGCCCGGTACCGACCGGGTACTGGTGATCAATGACCAGTTCGGCACCCTGGCCTGCGCCCTGGCCCTGACGGGTACGGCGGTGGTGAGCTGGAGTGATTCCCATCTGGCCGAACGCGCGCTGCACAACAACCTCCAGCACAACCAGTTGCCCGCGCCGGCGGTCACCTTCATCGACAGCCAACAGTTGCCCAGCGGTCCGATCAGTCGTGTGCTGCTGCGCGTTCCGAAAAGCCTGGCCCTGCTCGAAGATCAGCTCAGCCGCCTGCGGCCGCTGCTGACCGCCGATGCAGTGGTGATTGCCGGCGCCATGCTCAAACACCTGCCACCCAGCGCCGGAGATCTGTTGGCCCGGTATATCGGTCCGTACCAGGCGTCCCTCGCCTGGAAGAAGGCCCGTCTGCTGACCGCGCGCTTCGATTCCAGCCTTGCCCCGGCCCTGCCGCAGCTCGATACCCGCTATGCCCTGCCCGATGACGATGTGCAGCTGACCAACCTGCCCGGCGTGTTCTCC
This sequence comes from Candidatus Pseudomonas excrementavium, assembly GCA_019116555.1. Lineage (GTDB taxonomy): Bacteria > Pseudomonadota > Gammaproteobacteria > Pseudomonadales > Pseudomonadaceae > Halopseudomonas > Halopseudomonas excrementavium. The sequence goes on along the minus strand of DXBL01000241.1, from coordinate 13,489 downwards.
CGGGAACGCCTGGATATCGGTACCCGTATCATGCTGCCCTGCATTCCGCGCACCGAGGGGCCTGCGCGCATCGTTGACCTGGGCTGCGGCAATGGCGCCCTGGGCATCCAGGCGGCATTGCACAATCCCCAGGCACAGTTGAGCTTCATCGACGAGTCCTACGCTGCGGTCGCCTCGGCCCGGCTCAACCTCAGCCAAGCCTGTCCCGGCCGTGATGCGCGATTCCTCGTCAGCGATGGACTGATTGATGCCGACACCGCCAGCGCCGATCTGGTGCTGTGCAACCCGCCGTTCCACCAGCAACAGGTAATCGGTGACGAAATTGCCCTGCGCCTGTTCCAGCAGAGTCGCGCCGCCCTGGCCCCGGATGGCGCCCTCCTGGTCGTCGGCAATCGCCACCTGGGTTATCACGTCAAACTGAAGCGCTTCTTCGGCAAGGTGGAACAGGTCGGCGGCAACAGCAAGTTCGTGGTGCTGCGGGCCAGCCGACTCGCGTAACCCGTCGTTGCGCAGGAGTTCACCAACCCGCCCCCGAAGCGTAATGCTGTTCACTTAGTCTCGTCATTCTCGGCGCAGGCCGAGAATCCATCGCCACGCAATATCAATCTGAACCCTGGATCCTCGGCCTGCGCCGAGGATGACGGTGTCGAGCGCGAGAAAGTACCCTTCGGACTGGAACTTGGAGCAGGTTGTGCACACATTCTGTGGATAACTCTGTGAACAGGCTTGTGGCAAATGCCGCTGGGCCATATATCCTCAGGTGCTGGCGAAAACCGTTCAAAAAACAACCAACGTGACCAGCGGGTCATTTTCTGGCAAGGCAATGCGCTGCAGGTGGCGCCATGCCGCACTTCCAGCCTTGACGCAAGATAAAAAATGATATGCGGTTGGCGTTCCCGAAAACGGGTTATTGACAATCGCCTGGGAAAATGAATTTGCGGAAGTCCTCCACACATTCTGTGGATAACTCTGTAGACAATACTGGGAAAGCTCACTCAAGGGCATGCCGGACCTGGCGTCCGGCATACTGCTCATTGTTTGACCAGCGGCTCGGCGTCACCGTCATCGCCGGATCCTTCCCGCGAATCGGCGTCATCATTATGCTGGCCGCGGTTGTTGATGGCCTTCAACCGCTGGACAACCCGGGCATTGATCGACCCGTCGGGAAAGTTGCCTTCGGCATCCGGCGCACCGGCATCTTCGCCGGCCAGCAGACTGAGCGCCTGGTCGACGTTATCCACCGCATAGATATGGAACAGCCCCGCTTTGGCCGCATCCAGCACGGTCTGGTGGAGCATCAGGTTGGGCACGTTGGAGCGCGGGATGATCACGCCCTGCTCGCCGGTCAGGCCCCGCGCTTCACACAGCCGGAAGAACCCCTCGATCTTGACGTTGACCCCACCGACCGCCTGGACCTCACCGAACTGGTTGATCGAGCCGGTGATCGCAAAACCCTGTTTCAGCGACACCCGCGACAGGGCGGAAATCAGCGCGCAGACTTCCCCCAGCGAGGCGCTGTCGCCATCGATGTAACCGTAGGATTGTTCCAGTGCGATGCTGGCGGAGATTTCCAGCTGGTGGTTCTGCGCATACCGGCTGCCGAGGTAGCCGGTGAGAATCATCACCCCCTTGGAGTGGATCGACTGCCCCAGGCTGACTTCCCGCTCGATATCGACGATACCGCTGCTGCCGGGATAGACGGTGGCGCTGATCCGCGCCGGCACACCGAATACGGAGTCGCCGATAGCCAGCACCGTCAGCCCGTTGCACTTGCCGATCGCGGCGCCGGCGGTGTCGATCAGGATCACCCCCGACAGCATGTCCTCGCGGATACGCGAGCTGGCCCGGCCGGTACGGGCTTCCTTGGCCTGCAGGGCGCGTTCGATGTGGCCGGTGTCGGTCATGCGGTCGCCGGCCAGCTGGCGAGTGAGGTCGGCCTCGGCAACCAGCTGGAAGATATCGCTGATGCTGGCGGACAGGTGCTGCTGGTGCTCGGCCAGCCGCGCGCTGTAGGTCAGTATTCGGGCCACGGCGGCGACGGTCAGCGGCGCCATGCCCTCCTCGTCGACCCGGGTCTTGAGCAGTTGCGCCATGCCGTCGATGCTGTCCGGGGTACGCGGCAGGTGATCGTCGAAATCCACCAGCACGCGGAACAGTTCCTGGAAGTCGGGATCGTGATCCTGCAGGGTGTAATACACCCGCCGTGAGCCGATCAGTACCACCTTGACCGATAACGGAATGACCTGGGGTGTCAGCGTTACCGTGGTCAGCCGCCCGAGGTCGGCCCAGGGCGATTCGATTTTCAGTTCCCGCGACTGCAGGGCCCGCTTGAGCGCTTCCCAGACGAAGGGCTCGGTCAGCAGCTTTTCCGCCTCCAGCACCAGATAGCCATGGTTAGCGCGGTGCAACGCGCCGGAGCGGATGTGGCGATAGCTGGTGAGCAGTGCGCCCTGCTCGGAACTGTATTCCACCCGCCCGAACAGATTGTCGTAGGATGGATGCGGCTCGTGCACCACCGGCGCGCCACGGGAACCGGGATGTTCGATGACCGGATTGGGACTGTACCGCTCGACCAGCGCCGCCTTCTTCACCGCCTCGGGTCGCGCATCGGCAGCGCGGTCATCGGCGATCAGCTCGATCACGATCTTCAGCAGGTCCTGGTGCATCGCCTGGATGTACTGGCACACGCCGGGATTGTCACAATAGCGTGCGGTCAGCGGTTCCAACAAGGGTTGCAGCGCATCGGTAATGGTCTGCTCGTTCAGCTCGCGCAGCTCGTTGCTGGATTCGCGCTTCCATTGCGGCAGGCTGGACAGTGCCTCGTTGAGTACCTCTTCCAGGTCCGAGATATCCGCATGAAAGCGTTCGCGCTCGGCTTCCGGCAACCGGGCGAATTCCGCCTCATCCAGGCCCTTGCCCTCGCGCATCGGTGTGAAGGCCAGATTCTGCCCTTCCCGGTACAGGGCAATATTGCGTTCCAGCGCCTGGCGTTCCACGGTATCGATGGCGCCGTCATAGCGCTTGTTGAAACGCCGGTCGATCGCGCTCTTCTTCTGCTGGAAGGCGGGATGCTCGAACACCGCCGGGAAGGTGGCCAGCAGGTTGTCGATCAACTGATCGATATCCTCGATGAAATCGGCCGCCGTGCCGGGCGTCATGTGCAGAGCCCGGGGTTCCCGGGGTTCGTCGAAGTTGTTGACGTAGATGCAGTCCTGCGGCGTGGCCATGCGCTTGGCTTCTGCCTGCAGATAGCGCATGGCATAGGAAAACCGGCCCGTGCCGGGCTCGCCCATGACGAACATATTGTAGCCAGACCGACGCATGGCGACCCCGAAATGCATTGCCTCGACGGCGCGGTCCTGGCCCAGGATGCCCTTGAATGGCTCCAGATCATCCGTGGACGAGAACCCCAGGCTTTCAAGGTCGATGGGAACGGTCAGTTGTTCTGGCGACAGAGGTGTCGGGCCGGCTTTGCTCATCAAACTTCCCTTGTGAAACAGGTGAAAAGTCAGTGTAAACCATTGCCCGGGCTTGTGCCCCCGAACTCCCGGACCAGCTCGCGCACCAGCGGCTTCATGAAGAAACTGCTCGGCGGCATCAGATCGACCCGCAAACCTCGTTCCTCCAGCTCGCCGGCCACCACCGGCCCCACCGCGGCGATCTTGAGGCCAGCGAGAATCTCCTTGAGTCGCTGTTCCCCCACCGAGCGACGCCCGATCTGGAATAGCCGTCGCACCTGAGTGCCGCTGGTAAAGGCGATGGCATCCAGCCGCCCGGCGGCCAGCTCGGCAATCAGCGCATCGACCCGGGCGTCCTCGGCATCATCGGCGTACACATAAGGCCACACCGGTGCGACTTGCGCCCCGGCCTGCTGCAGGAAATCCATCAGCAGGTGATTCGGGTCGGTGCCGTAGAGTTGCACGGCGATCCGCCGGCCGCGCAGATCCTCGCTCTGCAGGGTGCTGATAATGCCCGCCGAGGTCGGTTCGACCGCGACCACCTCTGCCTTGAGGCCGACCGCGCGCAGGGCTGCTCCCGGCTTGGGTCCGCGAACGATCTTGCGCACCTGGCCAAGCCGGGTGATGAAGTCCTCCCGCACCGTGCCCCCGGCCCGCTCGGCCGCGGTCAGCAGTCGGCGCATGCCTTCCCCGGTCAGCATGATGAAGTCGTCCCACGGCTGGGTGGTGAATGCCTGCAGCCAATCCCGTACCGGCTGCTGGTCCGGCGCATCGTGGATGGCCACCAGCGGACAGCGCAGGATTTCTGCGCCGCGCTTGAGCAGCATGTCCGCGAACAGATCCAGCTCGCGGCTTTCAGGCAGGGCGATACGCCGGCCCGCCAGGGGCAGATCAGACATAATTGAATCCTTTACCGGAGGAAAGCCGCATTGTGCAGCTTGAGTCAGCCGGGCTTCAAGCGCACCGGGGTACGCTTCAGCTCACGGCCGGTGCCGGGCCAGCACCGGCGCGGATGCCGGGAGCGGCGCCCCCAGATGGGGCGCCAGCACCGGTGCCATGCTTTTCAGCACCTGGGCCGGCAGTGCCGAGGTGAAGTGGAAAGCACCGGCATCGGCCCCCGGCACGAAGGCCGTCAGGGTGCCGAAGTGGTTGGGCCCGAGAAAGAACACGAAGGTCGCCGTGCGGTTCAGTACCTCGCTGGAAAGAATCCGCCCATCGGCGGCCATGGTATGGCTGCGGTTGTCGCCGGTTCCGGTCTTGCCACCGACCACCAGCGGCTCACCGGCGGCGGTCATGAACACGCCCTGCAGCCGCCGACCGGTACCATCGAGTACCACCGCCGACAGTGCATTGCGCAGCGCGGCCGCCACCTCGGGTTGAAGTACCTGCCGCGCCTCGACCGACAGCGGCTCGAAGCGGGTTTCCCAGGGGGTCGCGGCGGCGAAGTGCAGGCTGTTGATGCGCCGCACCGGCATCCGCTTGCCGTCATTGAGGATGATGCCCATCAGCTCGGCCAGGGCGCTGGGTCGATCCCCGGAGCTGCCCAGCGCCGTACCCAGTGACGGCACCAGGTGCGGAAAGGGATAACCGACCCGCTGCCAGCGCTGATGCAGGTCATCGAAGGCCTCGCGCTCGAGCATGCTGCGGATGCGCACATTGCGCGCACCGGCATGCCGGGTACGGAACAGCCAACCGTAGACCTGCTGGCGCTCCACCGCGCTGGCTGACAAGACTTCATTGAGCGTGGCCTGGGGATGGCGGCGCAGGTATTCCAGCAGCCACAGCTCCAGCGGGTGGACCTGGGCGATATAACCCTGGTCGGTCAGGTCATACTTGCCCGGCCGGTAGGTCTGGTACAGGCGCTCGATGCGATCCGGTTTCTGCGGCACCCGCACCCGCTCCTGCAGGTAGGTACTGAAGCTGTCGAAATCGGCCTCGGGATAGAGCATCCGATAGACCACCGACAGCCGGGCGGCGATGGGTTGCACCTGCTGCAGCAGACGCTCGAAGCGCTGCTGCTCGTCCATTCCGGCATAACGGCGCCAGAAGCGCTGCAGATAGACTCGGCCTTCCCGGTCGGCAAAGGTCTGCAGCCAGGCCTGACGACGCGGATCGCGATCATTGGTCAACAGGCTGTTGGCGTCCTCCACGCTGTGGTGCAGGCTGTAGCGGACGACATCACGCAGCAGGCGGACGAAGGGCAGGTTGATGGACTCCTGCAGCGACTCCTGAACGGTGGGCCGCCGGCGGTTGTCCTCCTTGCGGTAGTTGGCGAAGCGCTGCAATCCGCCCCCGGTGGGAAAGCGCTCCCACGGCGACGCGGAGTAGCGCCGCTGCAATGCCGCTTGGAGCATGGTTGGCAGGTCGCTGCCGGGATGGCTGTGCAGGTAGTCCGCTGCCCATTGGCTGAGCGGGTCCTGCGCCTGTGCCGCCGTCGCCCGCAGGGCATCGGCGTCGCTCTCGGCCAGCGCGGCGTGCAGTTCGGCAATGATTTCCAGATAGCTGGTCAGCACCCGGAGCTTGGCGGTCGACCCCAGCTCCAGTTTGCTGCCCTGGTTCAGGTCGAACGGCTGGCCGGTGGTGTCGGTCTGCACCCGCACCTGATTGCCGGTCGCGGTGCGCTCCATGAGGGTGAAGCTGTAGCGCACCTCCGGCGCCTGCTTGCCCGACAACAGGGTCTCGCCCAGCAACCCGTTGTGGCGGGCGACCTCCTCGTCGGCCAGGCTGTGCAGGAAACTGCTTACCGCCCGTTGCAGCTCCACATCCAGGCTACTGGTGGCGCTCAGGTCAAGCCGATCCAGATCATAGATCGACTGGCCAAGCATGGATGCCAGCTGGCTGCGGGTCACCCGGATGGCCTTGTCCATCTCGATCGTCTCGTCCAGGGGCTGGGTCTGCCAGTCACGGAACACCAGCGGGCTGGCCAGTGCTGCATCGGCCAGTTGCGGGTCGATGCGCTGCTCGCTGGCCAGCAGCCGCAGGTGGCTATCCACCAGCTCGTGCAGTTCGGCGCGACCGTTCAACAGGTACCAGCTGGGCCGGCGCTGGGCGATGATCAAGGATAATCCCTGGCGCAGCGCTATGGCCTGCGCCTGCACGCCGCGCTCGCCGTTGAGGCTGGCGCTGAAACCGTCGATATCCGTAGCAAACCACACCCACAACGCATCACCGAAACCATGCACTTCACCATGCCCGGGCGCAGCCGTCAGCGGCACGCTGTTGAGGTAATCCAGCACCAGCTGCCGGCGTGCGGCCATGGTCTGGGGGCCACCGCTGTAGGCCCTGACACTGGCAGACGCCATCTGCCGCAGCTTGTCCAGCGGCGACTGGGTGCGCCCTTCCGGGGAATGACGGTACTTCTCGATCTGGGTCGCCAGGGTACTGGCGCCATGACTGTAGCCCTCCCCTCCCAGGGTGCCCACGACCATGGCCAGTGATGCGTTGACCAGGCGCGGCCAGTCCACCGCAGGGTTGGCATGTTCCAGGGTAGGGTCCAGCAGGTGGCGGTTCTCGATGAACAGCAACGCCTCCACCAGCAGCGGGGGAATGTCGTCGAAGTCAGCGAAACCGAAGCGCGGGTAGGTGAACTTGTAGATGGGTTGGCCGTGGTGATCGGCTATCTGCAGGCCAGCCTGGGTTTTCTCCCGATAAGGCAGGAACAGGCCATGATCGGCAAAGTCCGCCAGCTCGCTGGAAAAGCGCGCCTGCTGGCTGATGCCGTAGCCCCGCTGTTGCAGCCGTGGTTGCAGTTCGGGGATCAGGCTGTAGCCGAGGCGTTGATTGAACGGACCCGCCTCGGGAAAGCGGATTGCCTCACTCGCGCCCTCGCCGAGCTGGTAATGGAGCCGGTTGGCGTAGTCACTGATCCACTGCGACTGAAACCAGGCGTAGCGAAACTCAAAGCCTGCGACACAGAGCAGTATCAGCGAGACGATGCCCGTCACAATCCATATCCGCAGCCTCATAGCCCCCTCGTTCACTGGTTCGCTTTCAGTCTAGTTCAGGGCTGGCATTCCATCAGGGGATGTGCGTATTTTTCGACATAGGTTGATCAGTTCATGAAAAAGGCCGGGACTAGCCCGGCCTCCCTGGCGGGCCACAACGGTCAGCCGCCGGCACCCGCGCCAGCGCCACTGGCACCACCAGAACCGGCGCCACCGGTACCAGCACCGGTGCTGCCAGAGCCACCGCTGGTGCCGCTACCGGCACCGCCGCCGGTGCCTGTGCCGGTGCCACTGCCAGTACCGGAACCTTCAGGACCGGACGGGTTGTCCGGACTGGTAGGCGGTGCATCGGCATCCTCACCAGTGGCGTTGTAGGCGCCGGAATCCTGCCGTTGATCCTGCATGCTGCGATCGTCGTCATGCTTGTCGCCGGCAGCGACTGCCAGCGGGGCAGCAGCGCCCAAAGCAAAGGTAAACAATGCGGTATAGATCAGTTGCTGTTTCATGTTTTCCACCTCCGGGTGTATTTGGGGGGACTACATGGCAATAGAATGACCCCTGCGCCATTGGTTCAAACAGAAAAATGTGACAACGGAAACAAATGACATCGGTGGTGTTGCCCGGTCGCTTGTGAAAAAATGCGTCGCTACTTTCACCCGCACCGGTAATACCCATGGCACGATTGTCGCTGGATGAACTCACTGCCGAATGGCAGCGTTATCTGAACCGATTCGACGAGCTGACCAGAGAGCAGACGGCCGCCCTGGCAATACGTCATCGGCAGGAGCTTGCCGGCCATTTCTATGCGGCAATGCTGCAACATGGCGAAGCCGCCACGCTGCTGTCCCATGATGAGGTGAAGAACCGCCTCAACAGCTCGATGCAGAAATGGATCAGCATGCTGTATTCCAGCCAGCAGTCCACGGAGATTCAGACTCTCATTGCCCACCAGCACAAGATCGGCGAGGTGCATGCCCGTATCGATGTGCCGGTGCATCTGGTGCTGCACGGCGCGCGGCTACTCAAGGAGAGATTGATCGAACTGATCCGTGAACAGCTGCCGACGCAACACAGACCCGCTGCGGCCAGTTATGCGGCGGCCTTGATCGACCTTGCGATGGAAGTCATGAGTCAGGCCTATGCCGCATCCCATGAACGCCGCTCCCGGGCCGAGGAAGGCTACCGGCTGTTCGCCGTCACCCAGAACATGGCCAGCGAGAAGGAAAAGCAGCGCGCCGCCCTGCTCAACTGGGAAAATCAGCTGATGTTCGATCATGCCATGGGACTGACGGCCGAGCAGTTGCCACGGCTGCGCTCATCCGAGTTCGGCCTGTGGTTCCGCCACAAGGGTGCCCACGGTTTCGAAGGAGCGGTGGAGACCGGGCTGATCCTGGATGCCATGACCCATATCGACGAGGTGCTGCTGCCCCTGTTCGCCCTGCCCCAAACCGCCGACGCTCAACATACTCCCATGCAGCTGCTGCGGGATTTGCGAGAACAGAGCAAGGGTATCGCCCACCACCTCGGCTTGCTGTTCGAGCAGAACAACGAGCTGGAATCGGGGCGCGACACCCTCACCCGGCTGCTGAACCGCAAGTTTCTATCCGTGGTATTGAGCCGGCAGATCAGTTACGCCCGGCAGGCCGGCAGCTCCTTTGCGGTACTGTCCATCGATCTCGACCATTTCAAGCGGATCAACGATACCTACGGTCACGAAGCCGGCGATCTGGTACTGCAGCAGTTCGCCAGCATGCTGTTGAACCAGAGCCGCGCGGGGGATTATCTGTTCCGCATGGGTGGCGAGGAATTTCTGGTGATCATGGTCGACGTCAACGACCAGAATGCCCGGCGCGCTGCGGAGAAATTCCGTCGGCTTGCCGCTGCCGAGGTATTCCGGCTACCGCAGGAAGCGACCCTCCATGTCACCGCCAGCCTGGGCCTGGCGATGTTCACCGGTCATCCGGATTATCAGCAGCTGTTGCGGCGCGCCGATGCAGCGCTGTATGAGGCCAAGCACAGCGGTCGCAACCGGTTGATAGTGGCGGCGGACTGATCATCGGTGACGCCGGTCAGGCCAGGTGACTGACCAGGTCCCGGTGCAGTGCGGCGATCACATCGGTCTGGGTCACCAGCCCGACCAGCCGACCATTGTGCAGCACCGGCAGACAATGCAGCCCCTGGTTCGACATCAGCGGAATCATGTCCACCACGTGGGTCTGGCCATCCACGGTAACCACCGGCGTGGTCATCACCTTGTGCAACGGCTGATCGCGCCACAGGTTGATGCGTGTCGGCAGAATCCGCCCCAATGGCAGATCCAGCTGCGCCAGCAGGTCGCTCAGGCTGGTGATGCCCTGGACCACGCCATCGCTGTCCACCACCGGCAAGGTCTTGACGTGATGGTGGCGGAACAGGCGGATGGCCTGCATCACCGTGGTGTCCGGCCCCACCGTGCGAATGTCCCGGGACATGATCTGCTCGGCGCGGATATCGCCCATCTTGCGCCGCAGCGCCGAGCTCTCGGTGTCGCGGATGATCTGTTCCAGATCGTGCCGGGTGATGTCGACGAAGGCACCGTGCTTGTCCAGCGCCCGATCCAGATCCTCTTCGGTAAAGCCGACCCGCTGCCCCGGCAGGATATCCCGGGTGTGGTGCAGATCGACCCGCGGTGCCTGCTTCGGATAACGCACACCGGTGAGGTTGTTGTACAGCGTGGCGCAGAACAACAGGCAGCAGGCGTTGAGCATGATCGGCAATACCAGCCAGCCACCCAGCGGTGCCAGCAGATCGCCGGCCAGCAGTATCACCACCACCATGGCACTGGCCGGCGGGTGCAGGCAGCGCAGTACCGACATGCCCAGCACCACCGCACCCACGCCGGTTACGAGCTGCCAGCCGAGCACCATCTCCGGCAATGGCAGGTGCAGCATGGCCAGGCCGGCCAGTGCCGCCAGCAGATAACTGCCCAGCACCGGCCAGGGTTGGGCCAGGGCCCCCGAGGACACCACGAACAGCAGCACCGCCGACGCACCAGCCGGACCCAGCAGGATCATCGCGGTGGTTGATCCATAAAGCAGGCTGGACAACCAGTAAGTGCAGGCCACGGCGCCAGCAACACCCATGGCGGCACGCAGCCACTCACCGGGACGGGTCTGTACCGTACGCGGTAACCAGCCGAATAACAGACGGGAAAGGGTCAGCAACTGACCGGACATAACAGGCTCCTGCCGGCAGTCAATGACGGCCAGGTAGAGCACATCAGAAACCGGAACTTTGCAGAGGGGAAATCAAGGGCCAGCTATTCTGGCCCCTGGAACGATTACAGACAATTCAATAATAATTAATGACTGCTGCAGTATTTTTTATATCAATTCAATGGCTTGAAGCTGTCAGGAGTGGGCTTCCGCCAGTTCACCCCGCCGCGCCGACGCCCCTGCCCCGCGGATGGTCATCGCGCAGTTGAAAGCCATCAGCACCATCCCGGCGGCGAAGACGCCACCACCGATCATGCGCACGATATATCCCGGATGGCTGGCCTCCAACGCCTCGACGAAGGCGTAGGTCAGGGTGCCGTCGACGTTCACCGCCCGCCACATCAGACCCTGGGTGATGCCATTGACCCACATCGAGACGATATAGAGCACGGTACCCATGCTGGCCATCCAGAAATGCAGGTTGATCAGCTGGACGCTGTACATGCCGTCACGCCCCCACAGCCGCGGCACCATGTGATAGAGCGCGCCGATACTGATCATCGCCACCCAGCCGAGCGCGCCGGCGTGCACATGGCCGATGGTCCAGTCGGTGTAGTGCGACAGGGCGTTGACCGTCTTGATCGCCATCATCGGGCCTTCGAAAGTGGACATGCCGTAGAACGCCAATGCCACCACCAGAAAGCGCAGGACCGGGTCGGTGCGCAGTTTGTGCCAGGCGCCGGACAGGGTCATCATGCCGTTGATCATGCCGCCCCAACTGGGCGCCAGCAGGATGATCGACATCACCATACCGAGTGTCTGCGCCCAATCCGGCAGCGCGGTGTAATGCAGGTGGTGCGGGCCGGCCCAGATATACAGCGCGATCACCGCCCAGAAATGCACGATCGACAGGCGATAGGAATAGATCGGCCGCCCCGCCTGCTTGGGTACGTAGTAGTACATCAGCCCAAGAAAGCCCACCGACAGGATGAAGCCCACCACGCTGTGTCCGTACCACCACTGGATCATCGCATCGGCCGCGCCAGCGTAGATCGGGTAGGACTTGAACAGCGAGACCGGCACATCGACATGGTTAACGATATGCACGAGCCCGGTCACTATGATGAAGGCACCATAGAACCAGTTACCCACATAGATGTGCTTGACCTTGCGCCGGGCGATGGTGCCGAAGAACAGATAGCCGTAGGCAAGCCAGACCAGGGTGACAAAGGTCGCGATCGGCCAGATCATCTCGGCGTATTCCTTGCTGGTCGTCAGTCCATTGGCGTAACTGAGGATGATCGCCACGATGATCGCCTGCCAGCCCCAGAACACGAAGTCTGCTAGCTTGTCCGACACCAGTCGCACCCGACTGGTGCGCTGGACCACATAGAAGGAGGTGGCGAACAGGGCGCCGCCGCCAAAGGCGAAAATCACCAGGTTGGTATGGATGGGGCGCAGACGCCCGAAGCTGAACCAGGGCAGGTCGAAATTCAGCGCCGGCCAGACCAATTGCGCGGCGAGCACCACACCCATGGCCATGCCGAGCACGCCCCAGACCAGGGTCATGATGGTAAATTTGCGGACCACGTCGTAGTTATAGCTGGGCTGCGACGAGCCCGCTGAAGCAGAGGGAAGATGCATGATGACTCCGGGAAGCAAGGCAGGCGAAAACGCAAATAGTGTGCGCCTCACATTGAATATAAGCAAATCGATAATAACTAATATTTAATTCACTTATATTTATGCTTCCCCATAACCCGGCTCACTGGAACAATCGGGCGCTCAACTCCTTGCTCGCTTCCAGCAAGACCGGCAGAAAGCGCGTCTCCAGCTCCCCGCGGGTCACCCGGCTGGCAGGTGTGCCGACGTTCAGGGCAGCCAGCACCTGGCCGGCAGCATCGCGCAACGGCACTGCCAATGAGCGCAGGCCAAGCTCCAGCTCCTGATCACTGATCACCCAGCCACGCTGGCGGGTTGCCAACAGCGCCTCGTGCAGCGCTTCAGGGGTATGCAGAGTGCGGGTAGTCCTGGCCGTCAGGTTGACGTGCTTCAGATACTCCTCCAGCGCCGCATCATCCAGCGCGGCGAGCAGAATCTGCCCCATGGAGGTGCAATAGGCCGGCAGCCGGCTGCCGACACTGAGGTTGATCGAGATCAGCCGCAAGGGAATGGATGAGCGCGCCACATAGAGGATCTCGTCCTCTTCCAGGGTGGCCATGGAAAAGGCCTCGTTCATCCGGTCACTGAGTCGGTCGAGGATGGGTTGCGCCGCTACCGCCATGGGTGTCGAGGACAGATAGGCATGGCCCAGGGTCAGCACCTTGGGCAGCAGCGAAAAGGTACGTCCGTCGGTGGTGGCGTAACCGAGCTTGATCAGGGTGTGCAGGCAGCGGCGCACCGAGGCCCGGGGGATCCCGGTGCGGTGGCTGACCTGGGCGATGGTAAGATGACGGGTACGCTCCTGGAAGGCATGCACCACCGCCAACCCGCGCGCCAGTGACGTCATGAAGTCGGGATCGCCGGTCAGAGCATCGATACGTTTGGCCGACGAGGCAATGATCGCGGGCGCCTGCGGCACGTCGCCGGGGCGGGATTGGTCAGACATGGCGGGACCTATGCGATACAGGGTGTTCGATCATCGCCCATCAACGCACCGGGTGCAAAGGAACCGCCGGTTGAACCGCCCAACGCCTTGGAAAACCAACCTACAGCAAGGGAAGCGCTGAACAATTACTCACGCTCTCTGCGAGACCTGAAGCGTACAGATGCAAGGCGTGATTCGCAGTTAATGGCCGTAGCCCTTAACAAGAAGCACAACGCAGCAGATGTGCGCTTCAGGACTCGCCCTGCGGGGCTTTCAGGCCGGCCCGCACTCGTCGTTGCGGTTTCT